>CALESY010000106.1 GCA_937919945.1 uncultured Chitinophagaceae bacterium
AACTTTCAAAGGTGAAATCATGCCGTAAATTTATATCCTATCTCCCGAACAGAATGAAAATGCTTGGGGTTGCGGCTGTCTTCTTCAAAGTATTTGCGGAAGTTGAGGATGAAGTTATCTATCGTACGGGTAGTTGGGTATACATTATAGCCCCACACCACCTGCAAAATATGCTCTCGGGATACTACCTGCCCCTCATGCTCTATAAGCAATTTCAGCAGTGCAGCCTCTTTTTTACTTAATTCCTGCGGTTTTTGGTTAACATCTACACATTCATGTGCTGCAAAATCAATTTTACACCCATCAAACTCATAAATATCGGCTATAGACTGAGGTGCTTTTATCTTTTTATCCTTTACTATCAGCTTTTCTACCCTTAACAGTAGCTCTTCCAGGTTAAAGGGCTTAGTCATGTAGTCATCCCCACCCTTTTTCAGCCCCTCTACCCTGTCTGCACCCGTATTTCTGGCAGAAAGGAACATGATAGGCACATCATTGTGTTGCATCCTGATGGTTTCGCAAACAGTAATACCATCCATGTCGGGTAGCATTATGTCTAGTATTATCAGGTCGAAATGCTCATTTTTTACCATTTTTATTACGGAAGGGCCATTGTCGGCAGTTGTTACTTCATATCCTTCCAGTTCCAGGTTAAGCTTCAGTGCGTCCCGGAGGCTTTCTTCATCTTCTACTACCAACAGGGAGGCTTTGGTTTCTCTATGTGTCATAATTGGTCTGTTTTTCTTGATATAAAAATAATGACAATTAATAGCTCATGACAATAGTAGGCCGAGATATGGTAATTGCATGACAAAAGGAATTTCTTCTTTGGGTGCTCATAAAAAATGTTTACCTTTGCCACCCGTTTTGCGGGTGTGGTGAAATTGGCAGACACGCTAGACTTAGGATCTAGTGCCGCGAGGCTTGGGGGTTCGAGTCCCTCCACCCGCACTAAAAAACAAGAACAAGCCGGTACCCATGTATCGGCTTTTTTTAAAACCATTAAAAAACTAAGTAGAAGATTATGGCTACGGTAACGCGCGAAAACATCGGCACGCTGCATGATAAGATAATTGTAAAATTGGGTAAAGACGACTATATGCCGTCTTTCGAGAAATCGCTGAAACAATATGCTAAAACGGCCAACGTGCCGGGCTTCCGCAAAGGCAATGTACCAGCGGGCATGGTAAAAAAAATGTATGGTCAGTCTATCTTCAGCGACGAAGTATTGCGTGCTGCGGGTACTAAGTTGGAGGAATACCTACAAAACGAAAAGCTGGCCATTTTTGCGCAACCAATGGTAATGCCGAACGAGCAACCCATGAAGCTGGATATGAATAGCCCGGCAGATGTAGATTTTGCTTTTGAAATAGGTGTAAAGCCTGATTTTGAAATAACACCCATCAAAAAGAAAGCTGCATTAACTAAATATAAGATTGCTGTTTCTGACAAGATGGTAGAAGATGAGATAGAGCGCATCACTAAACGCTATGGCAATGCAGAAACTCAACCTGAAGTAGCTACCAAAGATGACATTATCTATTCTAAATACGAATTGTGCGATGCTGATGGCAATGTACTGCCCGAATCGCAAATGGTAGAAGATACGGTACTGCTTGAAAAACTGCCTGCAAAGCTGCAACAGATGTTGATGGGCAAAAAGAATGAAGAATCTTTTGTAATACGCCCTGCAGATATTTGTACAGAAGAAGAGCTGGCAGGTTTCATGAAAGACCCATTGAAACAGGGTGTGGAAGCTGCTAACAATTTCTACAAATTCACGCTAACACGCGTTGCTAAACTGATACCACGCGAACTGAACGAAGAACTGTTTGCACAGATATTCCCTAACGACGAAGTAAAAGACGTAGCTGCTTTCAAAGAAAAACTACGTGCCGAGTTGGGCAAAGAATATGACCGCGTAAGCCGTGAACGCCTGCATAACGAAATATACGAGCTGTTAGTACACCAAACACATTTTGAACTGCCAGTACCTTTCTTGAAGCGTTGGCTGAAAGAAGGTGGTGAAAAACCAAAGAGTGCAGCAGAAGTAGAAAACGAATTTGGCGGTTTTGATCACCAATTGCGTTGGACATTAGTATCTGACAAACTAATAGCAGAGAACGGTATTTCTGTAAGCATAGAAGAAGTAAAAGAACACATCAAAGCACAGGTATTGGGCTACTTTGGTATGGGTGCAGATGGCGATGCTCCTTGGTTGGAAAGCTATATGCAAAAAGTATTGAAAGACAACAAAACGATGGACGAAACATACCGCCGGCTGTTGTTCGACAAACTGTTCCTCTTCCTCGAAACACAGTTTGATGTAACGGAAAAAGAAATAGCAGAAGAAGAGTTCTTTAAGCTGCCTGATGCACACGCTGCGCATCACCACCATCATTAATAGTAAATAGCTAAAAATACTGAAAGCCGTTGGTGGATTACCAACGGCTTTTTTATGTCTTCAGATAAGCCACAAAAAAATCCCGCTTAGTTACTAAGCGGGATTTGTATTATATAATCTTATGTGTTTTTAGTGTGCTTCTTCACCAGGTTTTAACGGTGTTGTTTGCGGGATGAAATCGTTACCGTTACCATCATCTTTGTAGTCATATGGCCAACGATATACTTCAGGAATATCACCTTCCCAGTTACCGTGTCCCGGATTAATAGGTGTAGTCCATTCCAATGTTGGTGAACCCCATGGGTTTTTAACGGTTACTTTACGGCCACGGAATATACTTACAAAGAAATTTACCACAAATATCAGCTGTGCGAAGAATACTAAGATTGCAGCGATGCTGATAAAGCTATTCAGGCTTTCGAAATTTTTGAAAGACTCCCATGCGCTGTAGTCATAATAACGGCGTGGCATACCAGCAATACCTTCGTAGTGCATAGGCCAGAAGATGAGATAAGCACCTGCTAGGGTTATAAAGAAGTGGATATAACCCAATGTATTATTCATGAAGCGGCCAAACATCTTAGGGAACCAGTGATAGATACCGGCGAACATACCAAAGAAGGCAGATACACCCATTACTATGTGGAAGTGAGCTACCACGAAATAGGTATCGTGCAGGTGAATATCCAATGCTGAGTTACCAAGGAACAAACCTGTAAGACCACCTGATATGAACAGTGATACGAAACCGATGGCAAACATCATAGGTACTGTAAAGCGGATGTTACCTTTCCACATCGTCGTCAACCAGTTGAACACTTTAACAGCAGATGGTACGGCAATCAACAATGTCAACAATACGAATATAGAACCGAGGAACGGACTCATACCCGTAACGAACATGTGGTGCGCCCATACTACGAATGCCAGCACAGTAATACCAATCAGTGATATAATCATAGCTGTATAACCGAAGATTGGCTTACGGCTGTGGTTAGATAATACTTCTGAAGCCATGCCCATACCAGGCAGCATAATGATATATACCTCAGGGTGGCCAAGGAACCAGAACAAGTGTTGGTAGAGGATAGCAGAACCACCAATGTGCGACAATGCTTTACCACCAATAAATATCTCTGACAGGTAGAAGCTGGTACCGAAGTTGCGGTCGAATATCAGCAGTACAAAACCTGAGAACAATACAGGGAAAGAAAGTACACCCAGTACAGCCGTGAAGAACAATGCCCATATAGTTAAAGGCATACGTGTCATGGTCATACCTTTGGTACGCATGTTAAGGATAGTAGAAATATAGTTAAGGCCACCCAATAGCGATGACACAACGAACAGTGCCATACTTATCAACCATAAGTCCATACCTAAGCCGGAACCCATAGATGCTTCTTTTAGTGCGCTTAATGGCGGATACGTAGTCCAACCACCTGATGCAGGACCTGTTTGTATAAACAGAGATACAAACATAAATACACTTGATATAAAGAAGAACCAATAAGACAACATGTTCATAAATGGCGAAGCCATATCGCGTGCACCTATTTGCAGAGGAATGAGCAGGTTAGCGAATGTTCCGCTCAAGCCTGCAGTCAACACGAAGAATACCAATATAGTACCGTGCATCGTTACCAATGCATAATAAAACTCCGGATTCAGCTTACCGCCTTTTGCCCACTCTCCCAGAAACTTCTCCATAATAGGGAATGTTTCATTGGGGAAACCAAGCTGTAAACGGAAGAAAACAGACATCAACGCACCGATGATAGCCCATATGATACCGGTAATCAGAAATTGCTTACCGATAACTTTATGGTCTTGGCTGAAGATATACTTCGTAATGAAGTGCTGTTCATGGTGTTCGTGGCCATGATGTCCTCCATGCGCATCGTGTGTGTGCGCTACATTAGTTCCTTGAATGATAACGTCGCTCATTTTTTGCACTTTTTGTTGTTCTGTATTCAGATAACAGAACGATTACTTCATCGTTATTGCTTTAACACTATCAGTTGTTGGTTGTGCTGCTGCAGTACTGTCGGCAGCAGGTGCAGGGTTGGCAGATGCGTAATACGTCTGCTGCTTAGCCATCCATGCATCATACTCTTCCTGTGTTTCTACTATCACAGTTCCACGCATAGAATAGTGTCCCTTACCGCACATTTGGTCACAAGATATTTCGTATACAAAATCTTTGTTACCCGTAATTTCTTTCATTTTTGCTGTAGTGATGGTTGGTGTAAACCACATAGTTGTTACTATACCAGGTACAGCATCCATCTTCATACGGAAGTGTGGTAAACCTACGTCGTGAATTACGTCTCTTGAACCTATCAGCAGGCTAACGGGCTTATTCACCACCAGGTGCAATTCACCGTTTTGTGCTATGATATCGTCCATATTATCCTTATCACTCCAGTCAAGACCCAATACGTTATTCGCATCGTTAATCTTTCTGAAATCGCGCTTACCCATCACAGCATCTTTACCAGGATAACGAACAATCCAGTTAAATTGTTTACCTACTACTTCTACTACCATTGCTTCTTTAGGTGCAGCAGATGTCATGTGTATCCAGTTGCGAAGTCCTATAGTAACCAATACAGCCATTGCTATAGCTGGTATGGTAGTCCAGACAAGTTCCAGTTTGTTATTGTGCGGATAGAAAAATGCTGTACGCTTTTCTGTTGATTGGTAGCGGTAAGCAAACCAAAACAAGGCTGTTTGAGTAATAAAGAATACAATACCTGTAACGACTAATGTTACCAAGAACATTTTGTCATATTCCACACCATGTTCTGATGCAGATATAGGCAGCATCCTGTCTATCAATGCCTGATGGCACATCCATATGCCATACAACCCAAGGAAGAAGAAGGCTACGAGCAACCATGCCATGGTACGGTTCACTCTTGCATTTATCTTTCCTTCGCCACGCAATATGGTAGCATACTCACTTGCTTTTGCTATCTGGTATATGATAACAAATACCAGCATCATTAGTATTATCGCTAAAAGTCCCGACATGGTCAGTAATTCTTGTATTTACTTAAAATAGTTATACTGTGTTCGTTATTCTTTGTTTCTATTATTAGCTCTGGTGCAGCATCGCTTCTTTCAGCAACGGGTGATTGCCCGGCACCAGCGATGATTTTGTCAGCGTGTTTGATACAACAAATATCAACAAGCCAGCAAAGCCCATAAATATGCCCAACTCATACCAGCCAAGGTGCCAATGTTTGCCCAGAGGACCTGGCATTGTCATGATGTAAAAATCTAACCAGTGACCGAATATGATAACCATTGCCATGAATGTTACCGTAAAATAGTTACGCTTGCTAGGACGCGCCATCAATATCAGTATCGGCATTATGAAGTTGATGATGAATACAGAGTACCATATCAGGCTGTATGGTCCGTGCTGACGCATTTTGAAATAAGTAGTTTCTTCTGGTATGTTACTATACCATATCAGCATGTATTGTGCAAACCAAACATATGTCCAGAACACGCTAAATGCGAACATGAATTTACCTAAATCGTGTATGTGCTCTTTAGTAACCAATTCCAGATTACCGTTGTTTTTCAGGAATACAACAAATAGTAGGATAACCGACATGCCACTTACAAATGCACTGGCAAATGTGTACCAACTGAACATGGTAGAATACCAGTGTGCGTCAATACTCATAATCCACAACCAAGGTGTAGTGCTCATTTGTGTAAGCGCATATACCAACAGGAAACCTGCAGACCATTTGAACATTGTCCAGTATACTTTCGTACTGTTTTTAGGAGCATTTTCCTGTGCCAAAGAAAGAGCACGGAATTTACGACCGAAGAAAGACCACAATGCGATAGTTACAATGGTAAAGCCAATGAACATTTCTTTGTTCAGGAATGCAGATTTGCCTTCCAGTATTTTATCGCCATCAGGCTTTACCCAGTGGTAGATGGTATTATGACCATCAACACTGAAACCTGTTGCGATGAAAATGAGGATTGCACCTGCTATCAGCCCGAAAATCCAAACATTAGCACCGATAGCTTCAGGTACTCTTTTATAAGCTACTATCCAGCCACCTTGTGCAAGTGATGCTGCAGCTTGTATAAATACACTGGCAACACTCAGCAACAGGAAGAATACGCTGTTTTGCAGCAGTACAAGCCAAAAGCGGGTTTTATCGTGGTGGTCATGTCCGCCCAGCATTGTTACACCGCCCAGTATCAGTACCAGTACACCTACTGCTATTAAAGCAAGGCTGGTATTCCTCAATCGTGCCGGTATCTCAAAACGTTCTGTCATTGTAATATTATATTAGAAGTACGTTTACTTTTTTCTGTGTTTTCTTATTAGTGTTTTGCAGTTTCAGTGCTTGCTACTGTCTTTGCAGTATCGGCAACTGGTGCAGTAGTTGTTGCGCCAAAAGTAAATGCATCGCCGCCATTAGCTGCCTGCACTTGTTTTATGTAAGCTATCACCATCCAACGTTGTTTTATATCCAGCTGGCTGGCATAAGCACCCATGGCATTTTTACCATATTTAATGGCAGCATACATAGTACCTGCAGGCATACGCAAATACTTGGCATCTTTCAGATTAGCAGGCATTGCTGCAAACTTTCCGCTTACATACAATGGCCCCTGACCGTCAAGATTTGCACCATGGCATATACCGCAGTAGATGTTGAACAAACGTTTACCTTCAGACAGTTCGGCTTCATTGAAGCGCATACTGGTAGTAAATGTTTTGTAGCCGTTTGTATCACCTTCTACCATGTGGTCAGGCAATTCATGGCCCATCGCTACCGTACCGGCTATTGGCTTACGGCTTGTTTGTCCGTCAGCAAAGTTGGGGTTGGCAGTGTACGCATCATAAGCACGAGAGTAGGTCATGTCCGGAGCGTAGATTTTACCGGGGTTACGATGCTTGCTACCATTTTCGGTACAAGACACCAGTCCCAACCCCGCCATCAGGCTCGCTACTACTATGCTTTTGGTTTTGTTCATAAATATTTAAAAATTCAAAAGTCAACATTCAAAAAACCATATTCCTCAACTCACCATCCACCTAAACTACGCCAATTCGTAAGGTTCTTTTTTATCCCAACGGCCAAACCACCATTCTGATTCCGCAACCTGTACCGATGTTTCAACTGCGCCAGTTGATTTCAGGAAGTTAATAACTTCTGCTTCGTTTGTATGGTCGTTTATTTCTAATGCTACTACAAACAAATCGTCTGTCTGGCGTGGATGGAAAACGTGTTTCTTAACGCCTGGCATTATCTGGTTCAGGTAGCAAAATGTAAGTACCATACCTACAGCTGCAAACAATACCGTCAACTCGAAAGTGATGGGTATAAACGCCGGTAAAGACCAGTGTGGTTTACCACCAAAGTTGATTGGCCAATCGCTGCAGAATATCCATGACATGAAACCTACCGCAGTGCTGGTACCTGTAATACCATATATGAAACCTGCTACGTGAAGATCTGTCTCTTTCAATCCCAATGCACCATCAAGACCGTGAACCGGAAAAGGCGTGTACACGTCATGCAGTTTATAACCACTGTTGCGTACTTTCTTCACCGCCGGAAACAGCACTTCCTCATCATCATAACAAGCAACTGCAAATTTCTTTATAGCCATTTTAAATATTAATTCAAAAGTTAAAAGTCAAAATTCAAAAACTATTGCCCAATCATTCTAGTGATGCGCGTGATCCAGTTCGTGTTTAAACTCTTCTGTGCTCTTTGCATCAATCGCTTCCATTTTCTTCTTGTAGCTTTCGCCTGATGTTTTCAGTACGAATTTGATTTCCGCTACTGCTATAACAGGGAAGTATTTGGCAAACAGGAAGAAGCATGTAAAGAACAAACCGAATGTACCGAGGTAGAAGCCGATTTCAGGCCATGTTGGGCTGTAATACGTCCAGCTACCTGGCAGGTAATCGCGATACAGTGATGTAACGATGATTACAAAGCGTTCGAACCACATACCTATATTCACTACAATAGACATAATGAATGTGAAAGGTATATTACGACGAAGTTTTTTGAACCAGAATAACTGAGGCGATACCACGTTACATGTCATCATTGCCCAATAGCTCCACCAGTACGGGCCAAGTATACGCCATTTGAAAGCTTCTTGCTCATACAACACACCGCTGTACCAAGACATGAAAAGCTCTGTAAGGTAAGCTACACCCACTATAGAACCTGTAAGTACGATTACTTTATTCATCGCCTCCAAGTGGCCGATGGTGATGTAATCTTCCAGACCTAATATTTTACGACAAACTATCAATAGTGTTTGTACCATCGCAAAGCCTGAGAAGATGGCACCCGCAACGAAGTATGGCGGGAAGATGGTAGTATGCCAACCGGGTATTACTGATGTAGCAAAGTCAAAAGATACTATCGTGTGTACTGAAAGTACCAGTGGTGTACTCAAACCTGCCAACACCAATGAAAGTGCCTCGTGACGCTGCCAGTTTTTAGCCGTACCCGTCCAGCCGAATGATGCAAGACCATACAGACGTTTACGCAATTTAGTTTTAGCACGGTCGCGTACAGTTGCAAAGTCAGGTATTAAACCAGAGTACCAGAATAATAATGATACCGTGAAGTAAGTAGATATCGCAAATACGTCCCAAAGAAGTGCTGAGTTGAAGTTAGGCCAAAGCGGACCACGACTGTTGGGGTAAGGCAGTACGAAGAAACCGTCCCATACACGACCCATGTGGAAAATCGGGAACTGGCCCGCACACATTACCGCGAATATTGTCATGGCTTCCGCAGCACGGTTTACACCTGTTCTCCATCCTTGACGGAAGAGCAACAAGATGGCAGAGATAAGCGTACCGGCGTGACCAATACCTACCCACCATACGAAGTTGGTGATGTCCCAACCCCAACCTACCGTACGGTTGATACCCCATACACCGATACCGTAATAAACTTCCCATGTTACAGAGAAAACACCTAACAGCAACAGTGCCACTGAAAAGAAGAAACCAACATACCACATACGGCCCGGTTTCTTTTCTATAGGGCTGATTATATCTTCTGTTACCTGATGATATGTTTTATCACCATCTACCAGCGGTTCCCGTACAAACGATTCGTACTTTAAATGCATAGCGCCTTATTAGTAAAAAAGTTCTTTGTTTTTATTTCTTTCAGTGCTTTCGCACCGTTTATTCCTTTTGTCGCGATATTATATGTGGTCTATATACAAACCATCCGTTGCCTCGTTGCCACCTACTATCACATCCGTATTGCGGATTTTCGACATGTAGTTTACATTAGGCAGTGTATGTATTTGCTCCAGCACATAGAATACGCGCTCTTTATTTTCTTTACGCAGTTTAGCTATCTGGCTATCCTTATCATTCACATTACCAAATACGATAGCGTCTGAAGGACAAGCTGATTGACAAGCTGTTCTTACAGCACCGTCTTTCATCGGTTCGCCTTTTTTCTTAGCATCCAGTTTCGCTTCCTGCAAACGCTGTACGCAGAAGCTACATTTTTCCATCACACCACGGCTACGTACCGTTACGTCAGGGTTCAGCACCATGCGTGTCAGGTCATCGTTCACATCATCGCGGCGGTAGTCTTCGTACAGGTTGTCGTCAAAGCAATCCGCACCGTTCCAGTCCATCCAGTTAAAGTGACGTACTTTATACGGACAGTTGTTGGCGCAATATTTAGTACCGATACAACGGTTATAAGCCATTTGGTTCAAGCCTTCGCTGCTGTGGTTGGTTGCAGACACCGGACATACGTTTTCGCATGGCGCGTTGTCGCAGTGCTGACACATCATCGGTTGGAAGATAGTCTGGATAGTATCCGGGTCATTCGGCATACCGCTGAAGTAGCGGTCAATACGCAACCAGTGCATTTCCTGAGATTTCAGTACGTGCGTTTTACCAACTACTGATATATTGTTCTCTGCCTGACAACCAATAACACAAGCACCGCAACCGGTACAAGCCGTCAGGTCTATAGACATACCCCAATGGATACCCGGTGATTCGTATTCCGGATACAGCGTACCGTTTTTACGGAAGCCTTCTTCGTCCACCACTATTGCTGCTGCTGCTGCACTTGCTGCATCAACAGGATTGTGTGCTTTTTCTTCACCATGCCCGCCTTTTGCGTGTTCACCACCATGCGCTTCGCCATGTTCTTCCCAAGGCAATGTAGTATAGTGGCCAATCTCCGCATTACGTGCTTCTATCAGCGCGTTGGGGTTCTTAGCGAAGTCTGCCAATGTGTACTCACGTACTACAGGGCGCGCTTCGTAGCTATGGTGTGTTTGTGTGATGGCTACATCATGTGTTTCCTCAGTTGGTTTGATGGTTACACCTGCGCTGTATACAAAGTTTTGCCCGTTTTTGTTATAGCTAACAAAAGGATACGCATTCTTACCACCTATTTCTTTACCGAATTTGTCTTTACCTGTTGCAGCAGCACGGCCTACTTTAGCATCACGGCCAAAGCCTACAGCTATTGCTACTACGTCGTTGTGCATACCCGGCACTACTACCAATGGCAGTTTTACTGTTTGCCCGTTGGCAGAAACTTCAATTACTTTCTTAGCATTTACTACTTCCGTGATGCTTGTCAATTCAGCACCCAGTTCGTATGCTTTCTTAGGTGATACGCAAGCGTAGTTGTCCCAAGTTGCTTTTGTTATCGGGTCTGGCATTTCAAGCAACCAAGGATTGTTGCTCCATGCACCACCCTTACCGATAGATACTTTCTCGTACACTATCAGCTCCATACCGCTTACAGGTTTTGCAGCCTGTATGGCAGCTACAGCAGCACTTACGTTACCGCTGAAAGCGCCACCGCCCATTGGCATGTCACCTGCAGGGTTTACAACACCGTCTTGTAATGCTTTATCAAAATTGCTTTGTCCGCCCAGTTTGCTTGTCCAGTAGTTCTTCCACATATCGCCATACGTGGTAGTAGCACCCGCCCATACCAACAGGCTATCTTGGAAAGCGCGTGTCTTGAACAATGGCGCGATGCCTGGTTGCATCAGGCTATAGTAACCTGTTTTAGGTTCTGCATCACCCCAACTTTCCAGCCAATGATTATCAGGCACTACATATTTACAAGCCTGTGCTGTTTCGTCCATACGCTCAGCGAATGATACGCTAACAGCTACGTTTTTCAACGCTTCGGCAAATTTCTTTCCGTTGTAGTAATCGTACACAGGGTTTACATCCTGCATAAATACAGCACCTACTTCGCCTTTGCTCATGGCATCTGTCAGCGCTACCATATCCGCATCTATACCTGCTTTGTAGTTGCTGGTAACAGCCCAGTTGATGGTAGTACCATTTGCACCGATAGCTGCGTTGATGGCGTTTACTACTGTTTGGATATTTACATCGTTCGCACCGCAAACCACTAAACCGTTACCTTTTTTCAGGTCGGCAGCAGCTTTAGTTACGAGTGTATTCAGTTTTTTGCTGGCAAGTGATGGCGCAGCACCGGTTGTAACTGCATTGTACAACGCTATCGCCACAGCACCCATTTCAGATGGTTTGCAAGTAGCGCGGTCGTCTGCAGCAGCACCTGTGATGGTATGATTTGCTTCTACCTGATAGTGCTTTGACATGTTCAGGTTTTTGGCAGTCACTTTACGGCCTTGCGCGTATTGTTTAGAAAACTCAGCAGGCGATAACCATGTACCGAGGAAGTCTGCACCCAAACCAAAGATGGTTTGTGCTTTATCGAAATGATAAGAAGGCAATGCACGTTTTCCGTAGCTTGCTTCGTTTGCCTGCAGCATACCGCTGTACGATATAGCATCGTACGTAACATGTTTGGCTGTAGGATATTTCGCTATAAATTGATTGATAACTTCTTTTGTAGTAGGGCTAAGGATAGTAGATGTAAGGATGTAAACCGATTTTGTATTGCTTGCCAATGCTTCTTTCACACTACGGTCTATCGCTTCGAAAGTAGCTTCTTTACCTTCTGCCATTGGTTGGCGCAAGCGTGCTTTATCGTACAGATTCAATACGGCAGCTTGTACGCGTGCAGTAGTGGCTCCCTGTGTTATGGGCGACAGCTTGTTACCTTCCAGCTTTATAGGGCGGCCATCGCGCGTTTTGATAACTACCGCACAATATTCGCCACCATCTACAAAGGTAGAGGCATAGTAGTTAGCTACACCCGGCACAATGTCTTCCGGCTTTATAGCATAAGGTATTACCTTACGTACAGGCATTTCGCAACTGGCAGCCAATGTAGCAGCCACTGTGCTGAAACCCAGATATTTCAAAAAGTCGCGGCGGGGAGTAGATGCGTCCAGCAGGTTGCCACCCAAATCAAACGGCAACGGCTCTTTAAACTCATTTTCTACTGCTTCTTTATGAGCTGTCGTATCGTTCAGCTCTTCAAGACCCTTCCAATATTGTTTTTGACTCATACGGTTCAATCCGGTATAAATTGTTTCCGAATATTTTTTATTACTTGATTAACAATGCTTTACTGAATTAGTAGTGACATTTTTGGCACTCAAGGCCACCTATGTCTTCTACTGTTACGCCGGTACGTTTACCCGATTTCAGTTCAGCATGGTATTTCTCAAATATTGAATAATAGTTGTTGCTTGTAAACTGCACTTCCGTTTGGCGGTGGCAGTTGATACACCAGCCCATTGATAATGGAGAGAATTGGTACACCTCATCCATTTCGTGTATCGGACCGTGGCACTGCTGACACTGTACTTTACCCACCGCAGTATGCTGAGAGTGGTTGAAGTAAACGTGGTCAGGCAGGTTGTGTATTTTCACCCATTCAATAGGTGTTGCTTTGATATTGCCGTTCTCGTCGCGGATATAGTCTTTCTTAACAGGATCCCAGCCGGCATATTTGTATAGCTTCTGTATTTCAGCTGTACCGTCTATCTTCTTGCCTTCTGCCGTTACCAACGGGTGTTCTTCAGCACCTGTGTACTCGTTTATCTGCTTGTGGCAGTTCATACACACGTTAGTAGATGGTATCATAGCGTGCTTGCTCTTCTCAGCACCTGCGTGGCAATACAAACAGTTTACCTGATTGATACCCGCGTGTACTTTGTGAGAGTAGAAGATAGGCTGCTCCGGCATGTAGTTTTGCTGGCGGCCCAGTTCTACAGCACCATTTGTTATCCAGTAACCCGCAAAGATGAAAGCAAGAATAACCGTCATGGCTATTACCACTTTATTGCGGTAGAAAGGTATTTCTTTTACGTTAGGTACTCCGTCTTTTTCATTAGCAACACGCTTCAGACCACTATTTACACGCCACAGGATGAATGCCAATGCCAGCAGGATGATAGTAACCATGCTGTATATCCAGTTGCTACCTGTTGAATCCTTAGCAGTTGAAGTAGTTGCTGCACCTGCACCGTCGTCTTTCTTAGGTGGCTCTACACTGTTTACATAGGTAATGATGGCATCAATCTCTTCGTTTGAGAGATTGGGGAATGCCGTCATGGCTGTTTTATTCCACTTGGCATATATGTCGTTAGCATACTTGTCGCCACTTGAAATAACAGAAGCTGAGTTCTTTATCCAGCTATACAACCATTCTTTGCTGGGCACACGTGCATCCACACCTTTCAGTGCAGGACCTGTGGCATCCTTCAATGGATTGTGACAGCTTGCGCAGTTTGATTGGAATAGTGCTTTACCGTCTGGTGCGGCAAATGCAGGCAGGTTGAATACGAACAGTGTAAACACCAAAGCAATCATGCCTTGGGCAATACTCCGGACCATCGGCTTAATATATTCTGACACTAGGAATGATTTTTTTAATATTAACGTTCCTTTTAGACAAAGCGTGGGCGAAATTACAACACAATGACGAAAGTTTATACACATTTGCTAAAAAATGTTTTTCAATACTGGCAAGGGTTTCAGCGGATATTTTAATTCTGACAATTTGTTTTTGTCATGCCTTTGTCAGCCTCAAACACTTACCTATTTAATCTGTTTTTAATGCTTACTATATCAAAAAATCTACACTATTAAAGAAATCCAACCTTCTCGCTAAAAATCATCTTTTATATACTTCCTGTTCTGCCTCCATCAACCGGTATGCTTGTACCGTTTACATAACCCGCTGCCGGAGAAGCTAAAAATGCTACCATAGCCGCTATTTCTTCAGGCTTACCAAACCGTTTAGCAGGTATTTCTTCCAGCATCTCTTTCTCTACCTCGTCCAGTGCCACGCCTGTTTTGGTTGATTTGTTGTTGATGATATTCTCCAACCTTGCCGTAGCGGTTGCCCCGGGCAGCACATTATTCACCGTTATGCCGAATGGCGCCAGCTCATTTGCCATGGTCTTCGCCCAGCTTGCTACTGCGCCGCGTATAGTATTAGATACGCCCAAGCCCTTCAACGGTATCTTTACCGAGGTGGAAATCACGTTCACTATCCTTCCGTATCCAGCCGCTTTCATACTTTCAATTGCAAGTGTAGCAAGTATGTGGTTACAAATCAAATGTTGTTGAAAAGCCTGCAGAAAATTGTCGGGTTTTGCGTCAACAATCGGCCCTGCTGCAGGCCCGCCCGTGTTGTTTATCAGTATGTGGATGGCGTTTTGTTTAACGTACGCACCTACCACATCCTGCACATGTTGCGGATTACTGAAGTCTGCCACTAAATAGTTGTGATGCTGCCCTTGCGTCGTATCCAGCTGAGCTATAGCTTGTTTCAGCGCATCTTCATTACGGGCTATCAGCACACAGTTGGCACCCAAAGCAGCCAATGCCTGTGCGCTTGCAAAACCAATACCCTGTGTACTACCAGCTACCAATGCGGTTTTCCCGCTTAGGTTCATCGAAAGCATATCTATATAATTTTAGTCGTACAGTTTTTATTCTTTACCTGCTATCACTATCACTATCTCGCCTTTTGGGGCGTGTGTTTCGTAGTGTGTTGCCAATTCTGCCAGCGTACCTTTTCTTGTTTCTTCAAACATCTTGGTAAGCTCTCTGCACACGGCCGCTTGCCTGTCTGCACCAAAGTATTCTGCCAGTTCTTTCAACGCCTTTGCCAGCCTGTGTGGCGACTCGTAGAGTATCACAGTACGCTCTTCCGTCGCCAGTTTGGTGAGCATGGTATGCCTGCCTTTCTTTAATGGTAAGAAGCCCTCAAAAGCAAAGCGGTTGCTGGGTATGCCGCTCTGCACCAAAGCAGGCACAAAAGCGGTGGCACCCGGCAGGCACTCTACAGGTATATCATGCTTTATACACTCACGCAATAACAAAAAACCCGGATCTGATATACCAGGCGTACCCGCATCTGTTATCAGTGCGAATGTTTTGCCTGCTTGCATTTGTTCTACCAGATGCGTCACTATCTTATGTTCGTTGTGCTGATGGTATGGTGTCAATGGTTTCTGAATACCGTAGTGCTTCAACAATACGCTGCTGGTACGTGTATCTTCACACAGAATCACATCCGCGTTTTTCAATACATCTACTGCACGGTAAGTTATATCGCCGAGGTTACCTATGGGGGAAGGAACAAGGTACAGGCGCATAACTGTGTTATCCTTCTGTAATGCTGAATTCAAAAGACTCCATAACAGGGTTTGCCAGCAGCTTGCTGCAGGCATCTTTCACCACAGCTTCGGCAGCTACCTTATCAGTTGCTTCTACATGCAGGGTGATGTGTTTACCAATACGTACATCCTGCACGGCTGTAAGGCCCAGATTATGCAGGCTGTTATTAACTGCCTTTCCTTGCGGGTCCAGCAATTCTTTCAATGGCATTACGTTGATATGAGCAGTGTATTTCATCTTGTATTGTTTTATGCTTCTTTCGGTTTGTATATAAAAGACAAAAGTATGTACAGAATAAATGCTAATGGCAATGCTGCTACGTGCAGTACGGGCAATGCAGCCAAACCTGCTACTATTATCACCGCCTGTGGCCAGTAGTATGCGGGCTTCCATTTGGCAGGCATAAATTTGATGAATCGTATTTTAGACACCATCAGCCAACATAGCAGTGCTATCAGCAAATAAAGCACCCATTTGTTTTGTAAGATTGCCCCCAAACCCATAGGATTATACCAATTAATCAATGGCAGAAACGCTACGAATATTCCTACAGCAGGTATGGGCATACCTACAAATGAACTCTTGTCTTCGCTTACAGATACATTAAAACGTGCCAGCCGCAACGCGCCGAAACAGGCTATCAAAAAAGCAGGGCTCATGGCCAGCATACTCACATCCAGCGCGTTTGGCTCTAGCATATAAGTTGCCCACAGCATTTTGAAGAATATCATAGATGGAGCTACACCAAACGATACGACATCTGCCAGCGAGTCGAGGTCGGCACCAATAGATGACGATACCTTCAAAGCCCTTGCTGCAGCGCCGTCCAGCATATCGCACACTGCAGCGGCAAATATGAAAATGCTACCCCAGTATGCCTGTTCTGTACCCACAATCCAATACTGTTCACCATTTACAAGCGATAAAAACGGCTGTGAATTGAGCGTGAAGGCGATAGCTATACAGCCACAAAACAAATTAGCTAATGTCAGCAGATTGGGTAGATGCCTCATGAGGGCGTAAAAGTACCACCGTTTTATAATGATTACAAATGATAATAGCTACAAACAAAAAGTGTTACTCTGTAGCAACACTTTTTTTATAATATATATAACACAATTAGCTATTGTGCTATGAAGACATTCAGCAATTATTCGGGCACTACCAAACGGAAGCCGTTACCATGGATGTTTACAATCTCTACTGTACTGTCTTCTTTCAGGTATTTACGCAGCTTGGCTATGTAAACATCCATACTGCGCCCGTTAAAGTAGGTATCGCTACCCCAAATGCGCTTCAGCGCTGCATCGCGCGGCAGCAAGTCGTTCTTATATTCACAGAGCATCAGGAGCAGTTCGTTTTCTTTTGGAGAAAGCGTTTGCGGGTCGTTTCCGTCAAACTGCAGTGTACGCAGTTTACTGTTAAACTGATAGCGCCCTACCGTAAACTCTACCTGAGAGTGTTGTTTTTCCTGCAATTCCTGATTACGTTTCAGGATGGCTTTGATTTTGTGCAGCAACACTTCACTATCAAATGGCTTAGTGATGTAATCGTCTGCACCCAATTTATAACCATTCAGTATATCTTCTTTCATGCTTTTTGCACTCAGGAAGAACAACGGTATATCAGGGTCAACATTCCTTATTTCTTCTGCCAGTGTAAAGCCGTCCATGTTGGGCATCATTACGTCCAGCAAGCATATATCATATTTTTCGCGGCGGAAAGCTGCCAGTCCGAGTATACCGTCCCTTGCCAGTTCCACTACAAAATCGTTCAGTTCCAGGTAGTTTTTCAGTACTTGACCGAAGTTGGTATCGTCTTCTACCAACAACACTTTGAATTTTTCGTTTTCCATACGGATATGTTGTATTGACACCAAAAGTAATGAGTGGTGTCCTTATTGCATAACAAATGTTTTGTTAATAAAAACGAGGGCAGTTCATATTCTTAGCACCACGCATCTTTTCACCGTACTGGCCTTGATACACGATAGAGAACTCAAATGCCCCGTTGGCCTTGATGTCTGACGCTAGCGAAGAAGTTGTATAATCGTAGCTGCTAAGTATGCGCAATCCGCCAAATTGCACACCCAAAGAACCTATAAATGCATCATTAACGCGATAGTGCGCTCCAGCAATAATGCTGCTATTTACCTTACCCTTACCATACACCATTGCTGTGAGTAGTGTACCAGCTACAATTTCTGAGGCACCGCGCTGTGATGTATAATATACAGCAGGGTTTAGTGTGAAGTTTTTATCTACTACGAAACTACCATCAAGGCTTACCATGGGCCTGATAGACATTTTGTTTGTCAGGTTGTAAAATGTTTCTACCGGCTGGTTGATGTGTGCGACACTACCACCAAGCTTGATGAATACCAATTCATTTGGGAAGAAAGAAAAATTGACCCCGCCACCTACATCATAAAAACTGGTCTGTATAATATTTATCTGTTCGCCATTTGGCAGGTTTTTATCAAACTTAAACCTGTCCCATTGCATATCAAACGTCAGCTTATTATAATCTACGCTACGGGTTGCATAAGCTGCCGATAAGCCCGCAGATATTAGGAATGTTTCGCTTGTTTGCACATGGTACGCCAGTGATAGGTCGCCCCTCGTCAGGCGCAGATTGCCATCGCCTGCCACATCGTTATAAAATACTACTCCCAAACCCATCCAGTTAGTACCTGTACCACTTTTAAATACAGTACAGTCTCCAAAAGCAGAGAAAGTGTTGTATGGTACTGCCAGTTTTGTCCATTGGCTCCTGTAGTTCATACCCACCCTGTAATCGTCTGTGCTCATCAACGCGCTATTCGCCGGGTTCAGCAGCAATGGCGCATTATAGAATTGCGAAAAATGCAAGCCCTGCGCCCGAGCATGTTGTACCGAAACGCATATTGACAACAAAAAAAAAACAATTTTTCTCATACAATCATCTTAATAAGGTAACATTACCTTTTTTATAGAAAGTGGTACCGTCTACAAATGTTACATTTAACACAAAGCCATACGCTTCCATTTCCTGTGGCTTGCCGTTTACCGTACCATCCCAGCCTTTTTCTATATCGTTGTTTTCAAATACTTTTTCACCCCATCGGTTATATATCTTCAAATTCATAGTTTCTACACCATACCCCCTAACAAATAACAAGTCGTTATTACCATCACCGTTCGGGCTGAATGCGTTAGGTATATCAGCCAACGGTTTTACATCTGCCGATATTGTTTTACAAACTGTATCCGTACACCCTTCCATATTGGTAGCTACAAGGCATACTGTGTAATAACCTGTACGCTTGTAGGTATGTTCAGGGTTTATTTGCTCAGAGCCGGCTCCGTCACCAAAACTCCATTTGTACGACACTGCCCCTATTGATTGGTTAGTAAACCGATGTGGTTCATTTGTTATTGGCACCAACGGAGTATATGTAAACTCGGCAGTTGGTGATGGCCTTAATGTTATTGTGCGAGATTGCGAATCAACCTTATTGCAGGTAGCAAGGTTGGTAGCAACTAATGTTACTTTATACGTGCCTATACTATCATACCTGTGCGCTGGCGATGCTACAATTGATGTCTTGCCATCGCCAAAGCTCCATAGGTATGTCTGTACATTTTCAGACCTGTTTGTTACCCTGAATGAGTCTTGATAGCAAACTAAATCGGGCACATCAAACCTTGCTTTTACGGAGTCATCTCTGAAGACGATAGTTTGCAAAGCTGTATCAGGTGTGTTACATGCAGCAGGGTCTGTCATTATCAACCTCACATTGTAAGTACCTGCTTTACTGTATGTTTTATTAGGCGGTGTTACGCCTGTATATGTTGTACCATCGCCCATATCCCATGTAAATACCGTTCCGGCAGGCGTAGGGCTATAAACAGAACTATTGGTGAAAGATGCCCTGTACGGGAAACAAGTATCCAGTACCGCAGCATTGAATACCGCATCTATTTTATCATTGCTTACCTGTATTACTACCGTATGCGTATCGCGCAGGTTACATGCTGAGAGATTAGTAGCTATCAGGCGAATAGTATAGTTGCCCGCACTAGCATATACTTTGGGCGATGGAGTAACACCTGTAAAAGTAGGTGAGCCATCTCCGAAAGTCCATTCATAACTGACTGCGTTTGTAGAAAGGTTGGTAATCGTAACTGGGTCGCCAACACACACTTTAGTTGGTACTGCCGTAAAATTCGCGTCCACATTACCAAGGTTCAGTGCCATTTTAAATGCCACCACATTACAGTTACCGCTGCGGTTTATATTGCTATATACACCTGCTGTCGTTGGTACACTGCTCGATCCGCCACATCCGCCACACATAGCTTGATATATCACACCATTTTTATCAAAACGGCTGGTACCTCCATCTACGTGATCGCCAATGCTGGGGCTGCCGAAGAACCCACCGAACAATTGTGATGTAGCATTCTTGGCCAATACAAAAAAGTAAAAATCTTCGCCGGTTGGTGATGTGCTTGTAATAAATGCTGGCACAGGTGACCCCAGCACTGCCGGCATACCGGTAGTACTGCTGCCATTGCCCGATACTGTCCCACCCCAACCGGAAACATATACGTTTTCGCAGGTATCAACTAAAAAAGCAGTCGGGGTAATATTTGTGTTTGTTGATGTCCCCGAACCAAACTGTGTAGCATAAATTGTACTGCTTAATGTACTATCCAACTTCAGAATAAACTGACTGGAATTAGCGTTGAATCCGGGAGCGTTAGCAAGTGGCACACCATTATTCAATGATTGGCCCATTACATACACATTATTCGCATTATCTAGCTGTACACCATAACATTGGTCATACGAAGAGCCACCGACAAATGTTCCTATCAACCTATTATACGAGCCGCCATTTTGAAATTTTATGATAAACCCGTCTATGCTGCCGCCGTATGAAGGGCGGTAAGTGCCTGGTGTAGTAAAAAAGTTGCTGCTGGATGTGCCGCCCGATACGTACACTGCCGTCTGTGAACGATTGAGAGCCAATACATACGCAGCATCATCGCCATTACCACCTAAATAGGTACTCCACAATAATGTGCTTACTGTATTATCCAGTTTAAACACTACGGCATCCTGACCTGTAGATATGCTGCCCTGCGTACTGTTTACCAATGGAAAATTTGCAGAGCGTGTACAGGCAGCTACATAAATATTATTTGAATTATCAACAATAACTTCGCTTCTTGCATCATCACCGTAACTGTGCTTTAATGAGTTCACAGTGCCGTAATCTGCTGATATATTGATACCATCGTCATCGGAGCCACCCATGTATGTAGAGCCTAATAATGCAGTACCCGTACTATTGAACTTCGTAACAAATATTTCTGAATTACCACCAAACGATCTGAATGTACTTGGGAAATTGGGAGAACAGGTACGCCCTACAACAACCAAATTACCGACGCCATCTACTACCATACTATGCGGCTGGTCATTATTACTACCTCCCAAATAAGTTGAAAAGATGATAGCTGTGCCTGCTGCATTAAATTTTGTAATAGTAACGTCTGGTTGAAAATCAGCCTCACCACCACAAGTGCCGCCACCTGCATAAGAGGTGCTGTATGCGCCCGTAGATGTAGGGTAACCCGCACCGCTTGAACCGCCACCCGCATAAAAATTGCCGACGTTATCATACGTAGCAGTATAGCCCCAGTTGTCTGCCGTAGAGCCTGTGTAAGTAGAAAAGACAACGGTAGGATCAATAATTAATTGATAATTGTTATCATACCCCCTCGGAAAGGTATAAGAGACTATATTACCATTCAGTTTATATTTACACGGCACTTCCACACGTTCGCCATTGATGTATTGATATGCATATGGCTTCAGTTCTTTCAATACACCTATTGATGTTTTGATTATCAGGTTTTGGTTCTCGATGCTCAGTTCATCTGTACCTTCATATTGCAAAGCTATCTGTTGAGGGTCTGCACCGGGTCTTACAATGAAGTCGTACTTCATATTCGCGTTTTCCGATGCAATGTGCAGATCTATACCTTTATATAAGCCTTTGTAGTCTATGTTGTAATATGGGTGTATACCTGATTTCCACTTAGTTTTATCATTGCCCAGGTAGTAATTATAATAATGTTGTTGTGGCTTACTGCCCACTATTTCGGCAACTTGTGCATTCAGAAAGTTTACTTTGTAGTTGTGAAAACGCAATGTCTGTGGTGCAGGCAGGTGGTTTTCTTTTACCCCATGTATTTTGGCAGTATTATCAGCGGCTTCCATCTGAAAAGTAATACCCTTCTGCTCTAGGTACACATTGCCTCCACCCGTAATGCTCTTATATAAAAACGGGCCGTTCCATTGACCCTTGTTTTCTACAAACTCTATGGTGTAGTTACCCGATTTAGCAAATACCGCAATTGGCATCAGTAAAACAATCGTCAGATACCGAAGTAATCTTTGCATCATATACTTGTTAATAACACTGTAAACTGTAATAGTAAATATAATCTATTTACAAGACATATTGCCGACAAATATGGTTGAAACCGCCACACCACATGATTAAAAATTATTAATGTGGTGTTTTTTAAACCCGTGGTTAAACCGCTGCAGGTAAAGCGGATAATATCCTGAGGCGATGCCATCGCCTGATTATAAAGAAGAGAAAAGCAGCCAACCGTTAGTTCACAATCTTGTTAGCACAACTGCTGCTGGCAAATGCTTCAGGTTTCGCCTTGAAGGCAAAGCCCATACCCAGTATATAGCCCATCGCCTCTCGCAGGGCTTCGTTACTTTTAAACTGGGGGTTGGTATTGATGTCGGCATGTACTTCCATGTCAACATCATACTTGTTAAACAGGTCGCATAGCTCGTAAGCTATCTCTATGCTTTTGGCTACCTCTACCAGCATACGCTCTTTAATACTGTACTGCTGCTTTGTTTTTTCATTGCAGATGTACATAAAGCCGCCATGCTTTTCCCTCAGGAATACGATGACAGTAGCAAATTCCGTTTCACCACCTCGTACCTGAGAGTCTGTACCTATACATACTTTCAACTTCCAGCCTGCATTTGTTTCCCGTACTATCGCGTTTTCTACCGCTTGCTTTACGGGCTGTTTCAATGTTTCTCCACTAAAAGTGCGCCATAACATAGGCTTGTATATTTAATTATTCTAAAGTTACCCATATAATTGTTACGTAATCCTTACGTGAATGTTAGCATACAATGAAATGCACATGTTATAAACATTTTTACTACGGGCTATCCACGGCTTTTGTTATCCGCCTGTTAAGCATTAGCTATTTCCGTAAAGCATCATGCTGATTTCAACATTAATGCTATCTTTGTTTATTGCTAGTATGGTAATAAATAATACCCTCAGGCAAAAGAGAAAGGACATATAGAGCGTAAGAGAATATCAGCTAAAAACTGAAAATCTCTTAAAAGAACCAGATGGAGTTTAACACAGGTGAAAGGGGTAATACCGCTGTCTTTCGTGCAGAATATTGGACGATTGGTAAGTGGTTCTCTTTCCTTATCATATTTACTGCTGCATGGGCAAGCATATATTTTGCAGTCCATTCAGACTATGGTGTGCAAGGGCATGAGTATACCAACTTTAATATACAGCAAGTAAGGCAAATAAACCGCATTCTAACCAGTAATGCCGGATTAACCAATATACAGCAGGCTAGTGCAGAACAACCAGTCAACTTTATTGACAGCTCAGTTAGCAATGTAAATACTACCCCAAACGAAGTACCTATCGTTGCAATGGGTTGCGATATAAATTGCCGTGCCGAGAAAGTATTGCTGTATGTAAATAGCGAATTTGACGGCAAAGTAGCCCCTGAACAACTGCAATCGCTCAAGCAATACATAGGCACTTTTGCACAACAAGATGTGGGCATTTTTCTGGCAGATTACAAATTGAAAGTACGTTCTTACTTCTGGTTGGCTGGACCGTTGATATATGCAGAAGTGGTTTTTTGGGTAGTAATAGGCGTACTATGCAGTGTGCTGTTCGCTACTGGCAATGCTCTAAGGCGTAAAAACAAACGTGGTTTCGACAATAAAGAAATCATGTATCAGTTAGCTAAGTTTTTCTATGCACCTTTTTTGGCGGTGGTTATACTATTGGCATACAATTACTTCAATAAAAATACCACGCTCAGCACCAGCCTCGGCCAGGGTATAATCGTATTCGCATTCATTGCAGGCTTTTTCGCAGGTAGGTTTATGAACTTCCTCGACCGTTTAAAACACATGATACTACCTTCGGGCAATGAAGACGATGAGCAAGGCGCGACTGCTAATGCAATAGCCGGAACACCAGCTCAGCAAATACCCGTAACAGCAGATGTGGGACAGATAGAAGCGGTAGAAGCCATGACGGTGAATGAAAATGGTGAACTGAACCCCATAATACAACAAAAGAAAAACGACGGAGAATTGGTTGATGTGGAAGTAGAAGTGAAACTGGACATCAGTGGTTTGTTTGACGAAGAACGCGAGGATATTATGAAGCGTGGTTTCAGCAAAGCGATTGTAACCCTGCACAATGTAAACGGTAAAGAAATTATCCCTGCAAAAAAGACACTGGATAAAGACAATGCTATTTTCACCGCATACAATGTAAAGCCTGGTATCTATATAGCTCGTGCCACCCTATCGCAAAAACTACAAGACGAACATATTATCAATCTGTTTGGCGAACGCACTACCTATATTACAGCAGATAAACCCGGACTGGAACTTTACATCCGCAAATACGAATTGGTAGATTAAACGAAATTTTACATCACGCAACAAGGGCAATATTTTGTAACCCTTTTTTGCTGCCTATACCGAATGCCTTATTTTGCATCAGTATATGAAACAGGCATTTACACTACTGTTGGTATTGGTTACCTTCGTTACATCGCTTGCACAAGAACAACAAACACCATTACTAAGTCCTCGCGCTTATGTTAAAAGCAAGTATATTGATATTTCTTACGGCCAGCCTTCAGTCCGCGGCCGGGTAATATTTGGCAAACTGGTGCCGTATGGGCAGGTGTGGCGCGCAGGTGCCAACGAAGCTACAGAAATCACTTTCCGCAAACCCGCTAAGCTAGCGGGCATACCTGTTGATACAGGCACATACACTTTCTTCGTGATACCGGCCGAAAAGGAATGGCTGATAATACTGAATAAACAATTAGGCCAGTGGGGGGCATATGAATACGATAAGCACAAAGACAAGGACGTGCTGAAAGCACCGGTGCCTGTACAAACACTAAGTAAAGTACAAGAAAAACTCTCTTACAAACTGAGCAAAAAAACACTTACTGTTAGTTGGGATAAAACAAGCGTTGCTATCCCCATTTCTATTAACTAATTGTTAATTAAATAAGACTCATACGTATTCATCTGTCATTCTTACCGTTTCGTCTTTATTAAGTTTTCAAACGGCAAAGTGGCATATTATCTTTACAATAGCTTCTTAATAATTATTAAGAGCATAGGAGTAAACATAGGTAAACGGCAATTTGCGGCGGGTTTTTCAACTCGCCGCTTTTTTATTCCATTATCTCACAATATGGTTCACCTCAGTAATTGTAATGGCAATGGGTATGTCCACCATATACTGCTTTTACCACCTGTATAGTAGGCAGGATATGCAAAACATAGCAACAATGCATACCAAAGCAATCGGTCTATTTTGTTTTTATCGAAGTAGCGTTGCAGCACCAATAAACAAGTAAATACAGCAGGTAGCAGGTAAGCGACACTGCGTGTAATGTCTAGTACAGACAATCCGGCTAATAGTACGATAGCGCAGGCAATAAAGAATACCAGTAATTGTAAAACTTGTTTTTGTATGTAGAGTAGTATAAAAGCGGCTATCAACAACAGCCACAAACCCTCTAATGCACTCCATGTACCAATGGGTATGTTGTTTATCTGGTTTAGTAACACGTCTAGCCCGGTACCATCAGTATCTGTTTTAAGTCCGTAAGCAGATGCTAGCCACAAGCGTATTATAAAATAAACTGCCCAAACAACGTATATGCTGATTGCATTTGAAGTAAAGAACCCTTTTATGCCGGTTTTATTAGATAATACAAAGAAATATACCCATATAAGCGACGATGCTATTAGTGCGCGTTCATCACACCACGCACCTGCAAACAACATGATAGCGCGTACAAGGTTATTGTTTATATATAGTGATGCCAGCAAAAAAAATATGGCTATACTATCGAATATAGTACCTCGCAGCTCTATAAAAGCGCACTTGCCCGCATAAATAAATGCTACACACAAACCTGTTAAAAATGCTTGCTGCTTGTTTTGCAATATCTTATTGCTGATAGCTGATATCAGGTAAAAATTGGAGATACCGGCAATTGCAGAAAGTACTAAAACGCCTGTTATATTAAGATGCAACAGCCTTACTATTAGCGGTACAAAAAATCTGAATGATAGTTTTGCGTCATGAGAACCATCACCGGCATTGCTGTTTATAAAAGGCTGTGTTGCCTTCCTGAATAACTCAGTCCATTCCTCAGGGTTCAGACTCTCATAACTAGGGAATGCGAAAAATAAAGCAACACTTGTAAAAAGCAATGTTGCCTTCAATAGCCAAAACCTGCTTTGAGTGAGCTTATGCGATAAGTGTATCAGCCACGCATGTATTATCATGCCAATAAATATACTTATAATATCGTCATTGTATTAGCATGAACTTCACATTGCATATTACTGTTTTAGTTCTACTTTTGTGAGCCTTCGGGCCAGGTTGATTACATGAACAGAATAAAGCTGATAGAACAACTCATCCATTTCAATGAAATGGTCATCTTCTATCCCAAGCTACGCAATTTTTACAAACGAGAATTGGCTGGCAAGAAACCGGTAATACTGGACGTGGGTGCTAACAACGGGCAAACCATAGATTTCTTTTTGCGTGTTTGCGGCAGCGCCACAATTCATGCATTTGAACCTAATAAAAACTTATATCACAGACTCGTAAGCAGATATGCTCAGAACAAGAATATTCATATTCATAACTTAGGTGTAAGTAATACAACAGGCAAACTTGTTTTTAACGAGTCGGTAATGGACACAACATCTACATTTGAAGAACTGAATATGGACTCTGCCTATCTGAAGAAAAAATCAAAAATATTGGGGGTAGCGCCTGAAGAAATTATTAAGGAATCTTATGAAGTAGAGGTAACGACATTACAACAGTTCATCAAATCAAAGGGCATTGAGAAGATTGATGTGTTGAAGATAGATACCGAAGGGCATGAGTATAAATGTCTGCAAGGTTTGTTTGACGGCTTACCTAAATACAACGCTGGCATCATACAATTAGAGCAGCATCACGACGATATGTACGCTAATAAAATATCTGAAGAAGAAATTATGCAGATGCTAAGTGCGAATGGCTACAATGTATATAAGCGCATCAGGCATGGCTTTGGTGGCATTGATGAAGTAATGTACAAACAATAAATAAGGGCTGCCTCGCAGCCCTTATTTATTCAATATACATAATACTATTTTATCGGTTCATCAGCCGCCAGGTTGAATTCCCTTGTTACTTCAGTATTATCACCTGCCGCTTTATTACCGTCTTTATCAACCAATGTGAGTGTGATGCTGGGCTTGCCAAGCGGTACATTCTTCAGCATATAGGGCTTCCATGTTTTCAGTACAAAAGTGGTATCCACACCATTAGCTTTCAGTTGTGCCTTGATGTTGAGTGTGCTGTCGTTTAGTGTTCCATTCCATACATAGAAGTCGAGCAGCAGATTGTCTGTATTATTTTTGCCTATATAGTCACCCTTCGGCCTGCTGTAAAATACCATTGGCGTAGCAGGTGCTTCCAGTTTTTGCAGTTTACCTTTTTCATCTACTTTAAAACGCATCATGGCAGATGCGCCTTTTGTTTTGATAGACTCGTGGTAAGAGCGTGCAAGGAATATCAGCAGGTAATGTTCGCTATTTTTGGGTAATACCACACTGTGCTTGGGTTCGTAAAGTGCAGCATAGGGTTTGTTGTCAAGTATAAAGTGGATGTGTTGCCCCTTATCAGAATTATTACACATTTTGCCTGCCGCATCAGCCGTTTGGCTACCAAGTGTATAGTTTTTCACATCAAAGCTGAAATCTACTTTCACCGAGTCGGGACCTTGTTCTGTCGTTTTAATATTGCCAAAGCCAAGTTGTGCATCCGGGTATTCGGGAGATGCCGAAAAGTCTGTCAGCTCTACATTTGCTACAGCAACAGCAGTATCGTTTGTTGGTATTTCTTCACCCTTATTATCCCCCCCGCAAGCGGCTAAGCATAGTGCTGTGCCTGCAAGTATGGGCATTAATCCTTTTATATATGACATGATTTGAATTTTTATCAAAACTAAGGGCTATTTTTTAGAAAAATTTTAAGTATTTGATATTTCTGAACGATTAGATTTGTCCTCTGAAAAATCAGTACCTGAACGTATGCTTACCACCGCCGAAATATTGAAGCGTGTAAGGCAGATAGAGATAAAAACCCGTGGGTTAAGTAACCACATATTTGCGGGAGAATATCACTCTGCTTTTAAAGGGCGTGGTATGTCTTTCAGTGAGGTGCGAGAATATACCCCCGGCGATGATGTAAAGTTTATAGACTGGAATGTAACGGCTCGTTTCTCACATCCGTTCGTAAAAGTGTTTGAAGAAGAGCGTGAACTGATTGTAATGCTGTTGGTTGACGTAAGTGGTAGCTCGTTATTCGGCAGCAGCAAACGCCTGAAGCGTGAACTAGTTACAGAGGTTAGCGCAGTACTTTCTTTCTCTGCTGCTACCAACAATGATAAAGTAGGTGTTATTTTCTTCAGCGATAAAATAGAAAAGTTCATACCCCCAAAAAAAGGACGTAGCCATATACTACGCATCATCAGGGAGTTGATAGCTCTAGAACCTGAAAAGAAAGCAGGTACAGACATCAGAGTAGCGTTGGAATACCTGAATCAGGTACAGAAAAAGAAAAGCATCACTTTCCTGATGAGTGACTTCATCAGCAAACCATATGAACAGGCTCTGCAACTGGCTGCCCGCAAGCACGATTTGGTAGGCATACAAATACATGACAGGCAAGACCGTGAAATGCCACAGGCGGGATTGGTGCAGCTAATGGATGCCGAAAGCGGCTTACTGCAATGGGTAGATACCGACGATAAAAGCATCCGTGCGCAATATGCCAATAGCTTCGACCAGCATCAGAAATATTGCATACAGGCTTTCAGGAAAAGCGGTGCGCAACTGATGGATATCCGTACAGATGCTGATTATGTAAAAGAGCTGCAAACATTCTTCAAAGCAAGATAGTACATGAAGAAAAATATACTTACATATCATGTATTGTTACTATTGCTCTTAGCATGTAGTGCAGCCATTGCTCAAGACGAAAAAGTAGGTGCGCGTATTGATGCCGCGCAAATAACAGTCGGTGATCAGGCAAGACTCTTTGTAGAAGCAAGGCACAACCCAGCAACAAGCAAGCTGCAATGGGCAGTAATCCCAGACACCTTCAACGGGTTGGAAATAGTAGAAAAAGGCAAGATAGACACGATTAAAAATGGCAGCGTTGTAACTTACAAACAACGCCTGCTCATTACCGGTTTCGACTCGGGAATGCACACCGTACCGCCATTCATATTTACAATACTACCAGCAAGTGGCACACCACTTACACTGCAAACGGATTCTTTCCCTATGCTGGTACAAACGGTAGCAGTAGATACTACCAAAGGCTTTAAAGACATAAAGGGCATCATGCAGGTAAAATCTACATGGTTAGATTATTTGGGTTATATCATTGGTGGCATCATACTTATTGTCTTAATAGTTGTAGTGGTTATTTACTTCCTTCGCAACAAGAAGACGGCTATGCCTGTTGTTGTGCCGCAAGCCCCTAAAGAAACACCCAATGAAAAAGCCATACGCCTGCTGAATGCATTAGAGCAACAACAGCTTTGGCAAAACAATCAACCCAAAGAGTACCATACACAACTGGTAGATACATTAAGAGTGTATATAGAAGAGCGTTTCGGTGTAAATGTAATGGAATTGACATCGGACGAGATACTGCAAAAAGTAGCTTTGAATAAGGAGATGACAGCCCACAGAATGTTGTTGTCCAACATCTTCTATATAGCAGACCTTGCCAAATTTGCCAAAGCACAACCTACACCACAAGAGCATATGTCTGCTATGGACTATGCTAAACAATTTGTTGAAGCTACCAAACCCGTAGTAGTTGTTGAACCTCAAAACCCAACTGCCACATCATGAGTGCGTTACTGGATTTTAAACACCTGAGTTTCGCTCACCCGATGTTCTTCGGGCTATTGCTGCTGATACCTTTTATTATTTGGTGGCAGCAACGTAGCAAGGTAAAAGATAACCCTGCCATCCGCATGACGTCGTTGTCGGGTATTGCCCGGGTAAAGCCTACTTGGCGCGTGCGTATTCGCCCCTTACTTTTTGCACTACGCATCCTTGCATTGGTGGCATTGACCATTGCATTGGCACGTCCGCAATCCAGTAACACAACCGAGAATATAGATAGCGAGGGAGTTGATATTGTACTGTCCATAGACGTATCAGGCAGTATGTTGGCTGAAGACTTGCAACCCAACCGTATAGAAGCTGCCAAGAAAGTAGCACTCGACTTCGTAAGCCGCCGCCCTACAGACAGATTAGGCTTGGTTATCTTCTCCGGAGAGAGCTTTACACAATGCCCCATTACTATAGACCACAACGTACTGAAAGAACAACTAAGCAATATAAAAAGCGGTATGCTGCAAGATGGTACCGCCATAGGTATGGGGCTTGCCACAGGGGTTGACAGACTGCGCTATGCCAAAGGCAAAAGCCGTGTGCTGATACTGCTGACAGATGGTGTAAACAACACAGGGCTGATAGACCCAAGCACAGCATTGGAAATAGCCAAGAGCTACAAAGTGAGGGTATATACCATAGGCGTAGGTAGCATGGGGCAAGCACCTTACCCTGTGCAGACACCTTTTGGCATACAGAAACAGATGATGCCTGTGCAGATAGACGAACCACTGATGCGCAAGATAGCCAACGAAACAGGAGGTAAGTATTATCGTGCTACCAACAATGCTTCTTTAGCATCTATATATAAAGACATAGATAAACTGGAGAAAACCAAAATTGAAATAAGCAGCTACAGACATTATACGGAGTTGTTCTTTCCTTTTGCACTCATAGCAATCATTGCATTGTTATTGGAAGCGGTGTTGCGATATACAGTGTTCAGGAGTGTTACTTAAGTGCTTCCTTCTCTTTTTGCAACTGAAACATCTTATCTCTCAATCTGGCAGCTTCCATAAAGTCGAGATCTTTGGCAGCTTTCTCCATGTCTTTTTTTGTCTTAGCTATCAGTTTATCAAGCTGCGCAGCTGTTTTGTATTCTACTTCATCCTCGGCTGCTATGGTAGCTAACTCTTCGTGTATGGCATACTGATTATTTTCATTATAACCCTTTATTTCCAGTACTGATGTTTGCTTAAATACTTCTTCTTTTGATTTAATGACGGTACGTGGTGTAATGCCGTGTTGCAGGTTGTAGGCAATCTGTTTATCCCTTCTTCGGGTGGTTTCATCTATCGTCTTCTGCATACTCTCGGTTATCTTATCAGCGTAGAAGATAACAAACCCATCAGCATTGCGTGCCGCACGCCCCGCCATCTGCGTCAGCGAGCGTACATTGCGGAGGAAGCCCTCTTTATCAGCGTCCAGTATAGCCATCAGCGATACTTCGGGCAAGTCCAATCCTTCGCGTAATAAATTCACACCTACCAGCACATCTATATTTCCCAATCGCAAATCGCGTAGTATCTCTACACGCTCCAGTGTGTCCACCTCGCTGTGTATGTAGCGGCTGTTGATGTTGATGCGTTTCAGGTATTTATCCATTTCCTCGGCCATACGCTTGGTAAGGGTGGTTACCAATACACGGTCTCCTTTTTTGATGCGTTTGTCTATCTCATCCAGCAGGTCATCTATCTGGTTGATGCTGGGGCGTATTTCTATCGGTGGGTCAAGTAGTCCCGTTGGGCGCACCACCTGTTCTACTACCACACCACCTGTTCGCTCCAGTTCGTAGTCGCCGGGGGTAGCACTTACAAACACTACCTGATTCAGCAGGCTTTCAAACTCATGAAAATTCAGCGGGCGGTTATCGAGCGCACTGGGTAGGCGAAAGCCGAAATCCACAAGATTCAGCTTACGGCTACGGTCGCCACCATACATCCCGCTTATCTGTGGTATGGTAACATGGCTTTCGTCTATCACCATCAGAAAATCGTCAGGAAAATAATCGAGCAAACAGAATGGGCGTGTGCCCGGTTTACGACGGTCGAGAAAGCGTGAGTAGTTTTCAATACCACTACAATAGCCAAGTTCCTGAATCATTTCCAAATCGTAGTTCACACGCTCTTTAATGCGTTGCGCTTCTATATGCTTACCGATGCTTTTAAAATATTCATGCTGGCGGTGCATCTCATCTTGTATCTCGTGGATGATTTGTGTGAGCTGGTCTTTGGGAGCAACATACAGGTTGGCAGGAAAGATGGCAGCATTCTGCATCGTACCTATGCGCTTGCCTGTATCTGTTTCAAAGCTTTCTATTTCTTCTACTTCATCGCCAAAGAAAGTGATACGATAACCATAATCAACATATGGCAGGTTGATGTCAACCGTATCGCCCTGTACGCGGAATGTACCCCTGCCAAACTCGCCCTGACTGCGCATGTACAATGCATTCACCAAGCGATGCAAGAACTGATTGCGTCCCATATTATCGCCCTTATTGAAACGAATAATACCTGCAGCATAGTCGGTAGGGTTTCCCATACCGTATATACAACTTACCGATGCTACTACAATAATATCTCTACGCCCGCTTAACAGGCTGCTTGTCGCCCTCAGTCGTAGCTTTTCCAATTCCTCATTGATGCTCAGGTCTTTTTCTATATAAGTATCAGATGTGGGTATGTATGCTTCTGGTTGGTAGTAGTCGTAATAACTGACGAAATACTCCACCGCATTATCAGGGAAGAACTGCCTGAACTCGCCATACAACTGTGCTACGAGTGTTTTGTTATGGGTTAGCACCAATGTAGGCTTCTGCACTTCCTGTACCACATTGGCCATGGTAAAGGTTTTACCGCTGCCTGTAACCCCCAACAACGTCTGAAACTTTTCGCCCTCACGGATGCCCTTTACCAATTCGGCAATGGCTGTAGGTTGGTCGCCGGCTGGCTGATATGGACGATTGATGCTGAACATTTGTATTAATTCAAAAGGGAAAATTCAAAAACTAAAATTACGTATTCATGCTACACATATTGCCATTTGAATTTTGAATTATCATATTTGTTGATAGTTTTTGATAGTGATGGTACAGTTTTTATAATTTTCTGCGCCAACCATGTTCCAGTTTAGTGTCTAAAACAATGGCTCTCAATATCTGCGATACGGTAGGTGGTTGCAACAAGGTTTCAACAGGGGTAGAAATTGTTGCTGTTTTGTTGCCGATTGTTGCTGTGCCGTCATCATTTGTTTCAGGTTGTTGCCATGCCAGTGCCGATTTTATGATATAGGCCAATAACACACGTTTCTCATACACATCTGCCAGTGTCGTGCCGTAGTCTTCCTGTAATTGCTGTACAACAGTGTTTTCAGTAGCAGCCCATACTGTTTTTATCCGCTCGCGGATGTGGGGGATGGACAATAAGCGACAGGCATTATTGTAAGCGGCAGCAGGTGTTGATTGCGGATAGGCTTTCAGGTAGGCTTCTTTGCGATTGCCATGTGCTATCATTTCCTGAATAAATATTTCGTGGCGAAGGTTCATGGGGTGAATATTTTTATTATCGCAAATATACGTTAAAAAGAATAGATATCAGAAAACTAAATTATTAAGATTTGCGGTGATGTACGTAGTTTCTTCCTTAAAGTAAAAACCTATACGCCCAGTCGGGAATTACTTCCTGAAGGCACAATAAGAACTCAATATGTGCAGACAATGTCGATTGAAAGAAAAGGAAATGAAATAGATATTACCGCACCAATGTTATATCGCCACGCCATGTTTGTTCTTTCAGCCCACTCCATTCTTTGTAACCTATGCGTATCATATAGTAGTAGGTGCCATTTTCTGCGGGTTTGCCATTTAGCATGCCATCCCAGCCATCTCGCGGATTGATGCTGTTATACACTTGCTGCCCCCAGCGGTTATAGATGATAACGCGAAAAGCCGTAACTCCTGCTATATCTCCTACAAGCCGTGCAAAGTCATTCAGCCCGTCTCCATTGGGAGAAAATGCTGAAGGAAACCATATATGACAGTTGCGAAAGTCTATCCTCACTGTATCGCTTGCTATTCCACATAGGTTTTTCAGCAATACAGTATACGTACCCGGCACAGTAATATACATACCTGTATCGCTACTGCCATCTTGCCAACGGAAGCTGTAGCCTGTACCTTTTACTACACCTTGTGGCAGGTATATAGATTTGCCTATACACAGGCTTGTATCACTACCTAACCATATTTGTGGTTGCGGTATCCATGCTACATGTGTTGTGTCTGCTGCTACACAGTCTCCATCTCTCACCCGCAGGTAGTACATGCCTGTATCTGCAACCGTTATTATCTCTGTAGTATCGCCCGTACTCCAAAAATATTTTACACCCTGTGGCTGTACATTACAGTAAAGAACCAATTGCGTGTTTCTACAAATGCCCGTGTCGTTGCCAATAAAAACATTGGGTGGAGGCTTGCGTGTCACAAGTATGGTATCATACACACTACAGCCATCGTTTGTAATGCGTAGCCAGTAACTTCCGGGTTGAGTAATATTAATGGTTGGTGCAGTACTACCTGTGCTCCAATAAGGCGTGCCAATAGTGTTTTGCTTGTTGCGTAAGGTAATAGCAATATCTTCGCAAATGGCAGTATCATTACCAATTTCGGCATACAAGGTTGGTTTTATTAATACGTGAAAAGTATCCGTATAATCAAAGCAGCTATCTGTAATTTTTACCGTATACATACCCGATGCAGCCACCACTCTGTAGTCGTTCGTACTACTATCTTGCCATCGGTATTTTTCGTGTCCCTTGGGTGCTTGTATTTTATATAATGGTGTACTGCATACAACAGTATCATAGGTGTTTCCGGCAATGAAAGATTTTTCATCAAGAAAGCGAACTGCTTGCGGCAGATTGAATAAACCTGCTGTGGTGTTAGCAAGCGTAACTGCTTGCAAAGTAAATGTGCATGCAGGAAACATAAGATGGGGGTTGCTGACCCTGCTAAGGTATTTTTGTCCGAAACATGAAATATAGATGTTATCATCCGGCCCTATTTGCGGCGCTCCGATATCTACAGCCGCACTGAAAACTGTTTGTCGTGATGCAAGTATGGATGCTGTGGTGGGTTTTGTAATATCATACTGGTATAGTTTACGGCTGCTATGGGCGGTTGAGAAAAGTTTCTTACTATCAAACGAAAACTCGCAGCCGTAAAATTCGTCTTTACCAATCACGGAGTCTATTACTATACCGCCAGACACGCTACCTGTGCTTATATCAAAATCGTGAAGAGCCAGATAGCTTATTTTGCCTATACCATTCCATGTACTGACAGCCAACTTCTTTGTATTACGCGATAACTTTACCATCGTAAGCCCATTGCTTCCCAGTGCATATGCTTTAGGCGATATTACCCTATTGGCTTCTATTCCGGAAGGTGTAATGCGAATAATGTTGAATTCGTTGGTGTTTTTCTTTATTGTTACTAACCAAGTTTGGCTACATGCATTGATAGAAGTCATAGCCTCTGTCAGGTTGCTATCTATTATGATTCCTTTTTCGCCCGGCACTACATCTCCCAAGCCACCGTTGAGGCTCATATCAACAACTGAATAGCGCAGATACGATTGGGCATCGCCCAAATGCGCCATTGTAAAAATATAATACTTATTAGTATCAAGCGGAAAAGGGATGATAAGTGAACCTTGTGCCGATGTACCGGTAACGTCTGTACCAATGCCTACACCATCTGGCATTACATGGTGGGTAGAATCGTATACTAAACGCCCATCTGTATAAAATAAAAGCTTGCCTGTGCGGCGATGGGATATTGTTGCACAATTTTCTTCGGAAAATATAGCTGTTTTATAAGCAACCGTACCGGATGGTGTAAAACGAATACCTGCTAATTGCCCGAAGCACCAGTTGCTGTTTTGCAACTGTGCTGTGCATATTGTTGTATATGCCATGAGCAACCATATAAGCCATGCTTTTTGCAGCACTTGAAAAAAGGGTTATTATCAGTAAACTACAATTTACGCCAAAATATTAGCCGATAATTAATTTGAGAGATTAAAGTTTGATTAGAATGTGGGTTGTGATAAGATTTTATTACAACAATAATACACCAATAATAAAAAAAGACCTCTGCAATGCAGAGGTCTTTGAAAAAAATTTCAAGATTATTTTAATACTCGTCTTCGTTGAAGAAGAAGTCTTCCTGAGTAGGATAATCAGGCCATATATCTTCTATACCTTCGTATATTTCGCCCTCATCATCCAGTTCCTGCAGATTTTCTACCACCTCAAGCGGTGCGCCCGAGCGTATGGCATAATCAATCAATTCATCTTTTGTAGCAGGCCAAGGCGCGTCTTCTAAATGTGATGCTAATTCTAACGTCCAAAACATATTATAAATTATTTATTTTTATTACTTATTTCCGCAAATGTAAGTTTTCAATTAACAATAACAAATTTTCTACTCTTAAGGTTATCCTATGTTTTGTCCCCATATAGTAAACGTAAGGCGGTGTTTGGTATTACAATATTATTACTGGATTTTTACAGGTATTATTTAAACGTATAAAAGCCATGCTTGTTGCAGAAAACCTGATCAAAAACTATGCTGCCCTACGGGTTGTAAACGGTGTAAGCCTACAGGTGGCTCGTGGCGAAATAGTATCGGTAACCGGACCATCAGGAGCAGGTAAAAGCACCCTGCTGCACTTACTTGGAGCCTTAGACAAGCCAGATAGCGGCAAGGTACTGATAGATGGTACGGATGTATTTTCACTTCCATCTAAAAAACAAGCAGCATTCAGAAACAAGCATATAGGTTTTGTATTTCAATTTCATCACTTGTTGCCTGAGTTCAGTGCTGTAGAAAACGTAGCCGTACCCTTATGGATAGCAGGACAAGGGCGCAAACAGGCAATAGATAACTCCACAGCAATGTTGCAAATAGTTGGTTTAGGTAGCCGGCTTGATAATAAACCTGGCGAACTATCGGGCGGGGAGCAGCAACGCGTAGCCATAGCAAGGGCATTAGTAAACAAACCAAGCATAGTGATGGCAGATGAGCCTACAGGTAACCTTGACAGCGCTAATGCTAAAGCTATACACGAATTGTTTATAGAACTAAGGAACAAACTGAACCAGACCTTTATTATGATAACACATAATGAAGAATTAGCAGGTATGACTGACAGGACGATAGTAATGCGGGACGGAAAGGTAGATGGATAATTTTAATAATAAATAGTATGCTTATTCATATTCCGAACACGGATTTAGATATTATAAAATCGTATTTGTCGCCATGTACAAGTTAAGTTTTAAAGAATTTGAGGGCATACTTCGTCTTTTAGTCAAAAAGTATATTTTTGCAGCATAAAATAAATGCATTAGCCATGTCTGAAATTGCAAATCGCGTTAAAAAGATTATCGTTGATAAATTAGGTGTTGACGAATCTGAGGTAACAAATGAGGCAAGTTTTACAAACGATCTGGGAGCAGACTCTCTTGATACAGTAGAACTAATCATGGAATTCGAAAAAGAATTCAACATCTCTATTCCTGATGAGCAAGCTGAAACCATCACAACTGTTGGCCAAGCTGTATCATATCTGGAAGAACACGTAAAGTAATCAATCAAGCTATTCAGTAACTGAAATTGTTTCAATGAATTCACCGTTCAAACGCGTTGTCGTTACGGGTATCGGCGCCCTTACGCCCATAGGTAATACCGCTCCTGCATATTGGGATGGCCTTATCAATGGTGTTTCGGGTGCCGATTTTATTACTCATTTTGATGCAACAAAGTTTAAAACAAGGTTTGCTTGCGAAATCAAAGGATTTAATCCTGAAGATTTCATGGAAAAAAAAGAGGCTCGCAAACTTGACCGTTTTGCACAGTTAGCTATTGTTGCTGCCGACGAAGCAGTTAAAAATGCTAAACTGGATGACCCCAGCCTTAATAAAGACCGTATTGGCGTTATTTGGGCTTCGGGCATTGGCGGTATGATTACCTTCATAGAAGAAATGACTGCTTTTAATGCAGGCGATGGAACCCCTCGTTTCAATCCTTTCTTCATCCCAAAACTGATATTGGATATTGCTGCAGGGCATATATCCATGCGTTACAGCTTCCGTGGCCCCAATTTTGCTACGGTTAGTGCTTGTGCATCTGCTACCAATGGCTTGATAGATGCGCTGACATACATACGCCTTGGTAAAGCTGATGCTATTGTTACCGGTGGTTCTGAAGCTGTTGTAACACAATCAGGTATTGGCGGTTTCAATGCAATGAAGGCATTGAGCGAACGTAATGATGACCCGAAAACTGCCAGCCGTCCATTTGACGTTGACCGTGATGGATTTGTACTTGGTGAAGGTGCGGGGGCTATCATATTGGAAGAGCTGGAGCATGCCAAACAACGTGGTGCTACCATTTATGCGGAAGTAGCAGGCGGTGGCATGAGTGCCGATGCATATCACTTAACAGCACCACACCCTGAAGGATTGGGCGTTATCAATGTTATGCAAAATGCGCTACAGGATGCAGGTATGACGCCTGATGATATAGACTATATCAACGTTCATGGCACATCTACACCACTTGGTGATGTTGCTGAAGTAAAAGCTATACAGCACGTGTTTGGTGATCATGCATACAATCTGAACATCAGTGCTACAAAGTCTATGACAGGGCATTTATTGGGTGCTGCAGGTGGTATTGAAGCGATTGCAGCTATCAAATCTGTAATGCACGACATTATTCCGCCAACAATTAATCACCACACAGCTGACCCTGCTTTAGACCCGAAGCTGAACTTTACTTTTCATAAAGCGCAACAAAGAAAAGTACGCGCTGCGTTAAGCAATACGTTTGGTTTTGGTGGACACAATGCTTCTATTATCTTCAAAAAATACGAAGAGTAGCACGTGCGCAGGTTCACGTCACGAATCTTACATTTTTTTTCTCCTAACAAAGAGTTAGTTCGACAGTTGGAGCATTTGCTCGGGTACACGCCTAAACATTTGCCCTATTATCAACTGGCATTGATGCACCGCAGCAAAATTGAAGAGCTTCAACAAAATAATGAACGTCTTGAATACCTAGGCGACGCCATGCTTGGCTCTATCGTTGCTGAATATCTTTTTAAAAAATATCCTACACAGCCGGAGGGCTACCTTACAGAATTACGCAGCCGCATAGTACGCCGCGAAACAATGAATAATGTAGCCCTGCGTATGGGCTTGCACAAGATGGTGCAGTATAACCAGAACGACCGCGGGCTAAGCCGCAGCCACATATTCGGCAACGCACTGGAAGCATTAATAGGTGCGGTATATCTTGACCAAGGATTTGCTAAAACACGCACCTTTATACTTAATCAGGTAATAAAACCGTATATAGACCTGGAGGTTTTAGAGAGTACCGATACCAATTATAAAAATAAGCTACTTAGTTGGGCGCAACGCAATGGCAAAGAGCTGAGTTTTGACAGTGTGGAAGAAAAACTGGAGGGCACACGCAAGGTATTTACCATTGCCATAGTACTGGATGCTCAACAAATAGCCTTAGGAACGGGCTTTAATAAAAAAGAAGCAGGGCAGGTAGCCGCGCAAAAAGCACTGGAAGTGCTGGGTGTTACACAATAAAATATCAATGGCATTTAAAATGCTCGAAAGGTTCTTTGCAATCGAGGCATTTGTAAAGCGACTTGCAGGATGTAGGACCGAAACGGCTTACTAACTCTGTATGCTCACTATTACATCTCGGGCATGGTATATTGTCATCCTCAAATAATGCAAGTGGATTGTCAGAGGTTTTACGCACGGGCGGTGCGATGCCATATTCTTTCAATTTGCGCTTCCCGTCTTCAGTCATCCAATCGGTTGTCCATGCAGGGCTTAGTTGTTGCTCAATATGCACTTTCTTAAATCCACGGCTTAGTAGCGCCATGCGTATGTTGATGCCTATTACATCCATAGCAGGACAACCACTATAGGTGGGCGTTATCACAATAGTTACCTCATCGCCCATCACACGCACATCTCTGACTATACCTAAATCGAGTATTGTAAGCACAGGCACTTCAGGGTCTGTAACCTGCTGCAGCCATTCGTATATATGTTTCGTTGTGTTGTCGCTATTCATATATATGATTATTAGCCATTTTTCTGCCCTTCCTCTGTGATACAACTAAACTATGCATAGGGCGCAACATCAATTCATCAACTGCAATATAATTTGGGTTTGGCGATAACGCATCATAAACTTTGCAAACAATAAGACTTGTGCCTTCAGGTATATATACTTCAGTAGACGCTCTCATCCACATATGATGGTTATCTGTACTGGTTTTTGTGAAAAACTTATCAGATTTCAGCTCATTCCCATTATTATCATAATAATAGAGATGAAACTCAGGACTTCGATGGTCTGTAGAATTTACTAATGCCCATGCTGAAAATTCGTACAAGCTGTCTGTTGCATATTTACTGGTTTGCCAAACAGCAAACGTGTCAGAACTGATTTTATTATTATAAAGTGCTCCGGCACCAGCCAATACATTTCTAGCCGGGTACTCATCCAGATAAGTTGTATACACTTGCAGATTTGTTCCGAGTACACTATCTCTGCCGGTCATTGATGAGAGTATTCTTTTAACACTATCACGCAACACCATATCAGCTTTTGCAAGTACTGCAGGGTAGCATGCGTATATGTTAACACCTTCCATACTACTGATGTATGTTGAATTTTCTATGAGATATTTTTCATTAAAGCTTATCGGTTCGGCTGTATAATGTATCAGCAAAAATGGCTTTGTTGTCTTAGCTTTCTGCAAAATGGTTTTTTGTGCGAAAGGCCCGCCTGTAACTTTTACTTGCTGAAAAGCCTGCGACCATGATGTACGCGACATTAACGCATTGACAACCGGCAGCTTGGTATTCATAGACACACGCATTGCCTGCACCATAGTATTAAGTGCATTTTCCCCAACCCATATTTTTTCAGAGCCTACTGCGGTGAACGGTAGCGCTATTATTGCCTGAAAACTATCGTTTGAATAATGATGGTCATCCAAAACAGTCGATATATCTTTTTCACCCCAATAATGAAATTTGCTATAGTTATAGTTAGCAGACTGCAGCTTACCTCTTATATGTTGTATGTATCCTAATGCTTCTGCAGACCATAATATCATAGCAGATAGAATGATTGCATGCCCTAAGTTTTTTTTAACTATTGGCAGGGTGATGCTGGAATGGTATAACCAGACTACTATGTATATACATACTGCATAATAATATATCCAGGCAAAACGTCCTATTGTACGAAACTGCCTGAAAATGGATAAATAATCCATCAGCCACTCCATATTCCATATAAAAGGAATACCCATAGCTAAAACAAGTGCCAATAGCCCTAATACTATCCATTTGCTATCGGTAATATATTTGCGAGTTTTTGGCAACATACCAAAAACCATAAAAGCAATGAGCGATAAAAGTGGTATAATGCCGATATAAGCAAAGCCTTCATCGCTGATATAAAACCTGTCTTTTACCATTTGCATAATGAGCGAATATGGCGAACTGATAATATCTGCTTTGACACTGAAATACTGCATAGCACCATAGGGGTATGTAGTACGGTCTGTAACAGGATCGGTTAAAAAAGCATACACTTTTACCACCAGCATGAGAAAAAGCATACCGGCCACTAACCTGCTAATGTGCTTTGCTTTAGTACTTAGAGGTCGTTTTGCAAAAAAATAAGTAAGGATATAAAATGTGGTTATCAGCAAACTGACAGCTATATAGTAAGGATGAATGAACGCCACGCATACGGATAGGCAATAATATTTTACAACATACCGGTAATTACTGTTTTCGTCGTACATCAACAACCAATACAGCAGCATGGGTATAATAAATGCATAAGACAAAGCATAATGCCCTGTAATACGGAACATTTGCGGCGACATTGAAACAATCAGCGTTGCAAATACCAAAGCTGACCAACGAGGCAGTTTTTTATACTTCAATATTTTATACACATACACGATGCCTAACACAAATGCAAAAACCATTGAAAGGTTGAAAACACCTACGATATAACTGTATGGCAGGCCAGCATTTCTGTGCAGCCATTGCATAAGAGATGAAAACAGAGGCTGCCCGTCAGCATACATAATATGCTCTCCGTATGGATAATTCAGACCAGTAAACCATATCCCCTTATCGTACAAAGCATGGTAAACGAAAGAGTAATAGTTTTTTACTACCTCACCTCCTAGCCCCATCATTATTTGGGAAGGGCTTGCAATAATTATTGAAAAGAAACCAAGTGTTGCTGCAACTGCAAAAAGTATAGCCACAACAAATAGTACTTTATCTATACGCTGCATGATGGCAACAAGTTAGTGATTTTTCAGGGGGTAACTTAAAAAAACGCGTATGTCTGTGATGTATTTATCCTGTACATTAATAGGAATTATGAAGTCTGAATATTACAGGTACTACATAATATGATCTTACAGGCTTACCTTTTACAATAGCAGGCTGCCATGGTGGCATTAATTTTGCAATACGTATTGCTTCTTCTTCAGTACCAGCGCCTATTCTTTTACCAACAACTACTGCACTGTCTATACTACCAGTTTCAGTAATTGTAAGACGCACAGAAAGCCTACCTTCTATATCATTCTTTTTTGCTGTTTCTGGATACTGTAGATTTTTAGCAATGAAGCTATCAACATTATAAGTAGCATAAGGCATCCGCTCAACATACGTATACACCTGTTGTGCACTGGCATTGCTCATCTGCATGAACAAAAATAAAATTGAGACTATCTTAATACGGGATTGTTCCATTACCATTCCATATCTGGATAGGCCCGTTGCATAAACTGCATTTCTGCAAGTATGTAGCCGAGGTGTTCGCTATGGCGGCATTCTTTACCACCGCTATGCATCCAAGTATTAGCCGGCAGTATCAGTGTTGCTTCTTCCAGTACCATATTCACACGCTCTTGCCATAGTGTTTTGATGGCTGCTATATCTACCCCTATACCATCTGCAAGGGCAGCTTTATCAACAGCCGTCATTTCAAACATTTCGCCTGTATATGCCCAATAGCTATCCAAAGCTTCCTGTACACGTGTTTTGCTTTCTTCTGTACCATCACCTAAACGTATCATCCACTCGCTGCTCCAGCGAAGGTGGTAGGTTACTTCTTTCAGCGACTTTTCAGCGACAGCAGCCAATACTGTGTCTTTACTTTTTTGTAAGGCTGCATAAAAATAAAAACTGAATGCATCGTACAGAAAAGAGCGAGCTACCGTATATCCCCAATCTTTATTGGGCTGCTCAGTCAGCAACACATTCCGAAAGTCCCAGCCGTCGCGCAGATAGGCAAGGTCGTCTTCGTCCAATGCTTCGCCTTTGTTTATTTTATTTTGCAGGGCTGTAGATGTAAAGAGCGTTTTTTTATTATCTGAAGATAAGGCATTAAACATATCTGCAGCGTGTTGGTATAGTGAGCGTGCTTGCCCAAGATGGTCGAGTGCGGTATTGGTAAGCGCTATGTCTTGCTCTAATATTGGGCCGTGTCCGCACCATTCGCTGATGCGATGACCAAGTATGAGTGCGTTATCTGCTATCTGTAGTGTATATAGTAGTTGATTCATTTGTTTGGAATTTGGCATTTGAATATTGTTTCTTTATCCAAACAACTACATATGCTTTAACTCATCAGGCAAATCATAAAACGTAGGGTGGCGGTACACTTTATCGTTTGCAGGTTCGTACATAGATGCCGCTTCAAAGGGGTCGGACGCATGGATATATTTACTTTCCACCACCCATATACTTACACCTTCCATACGGCGTGTATATACATCGCGTGCATTTTCTATAGCCATTTGTGCATCGGCTGCATGCAGACTGCCGGCATGTTTATGGTCAAGACCAGCTTTGCTACGTATGAATACCTCCCACAGCGGCCACTCACCAGCAGTATTGTGCATACCGCTTGTACCAGATGCCTGTTCTTTATCGCCGTAGTCTCCGTAGAGGTTTTTATTTATCAATTGATTCATTGCTATTGTATTATTGCTGTGTATTATGCAGCTTTTACCGCTTTATTTTCTTGACGTGCTTTGCGTTTTTGGGCATGTGCCATAGCAGCATCGCGTACCCACGCACCATCTTCCCAAGCTTTTTTACGTGCTTCAAGACGTTCTTTATTGCACGGACCGTTCCCTTTTACAACATTCCAGAATTCATCCCAGTTAATTGGGCCGAAGTCATAATGTCCGCGTTCTTCGTTCCATTTAAGGTCGGGATCGGGAACGGTAAGCCCTATTAGTTTTGCCTGCTCAACTGTTACGTCTATAAATTTCTGTCTCAGTTCGTCGTTTGTAAAACGCTTAATTCTCCAACGCATGCTTTGTGCAGTATGCGGGCTGTCAGCATCGCTCGGGCCGAACATCATAATAGATGGCCACCACCAACGGTTAAGCGCATCTTGTGCCATTTTCTTTTGCACTTCTGTACCATTAGCCAGCACCATCATTATTTCAAAACCCTGACGTTGGTGGAAACTCTCTTCCTTACAAACCCTTACCATAGCACGTGCATACGGGCCATATGATGTACGGCATAATGGAACCTGATTCATAATTGCAGCTCCATCTACCAGCCAACCTATTGCACCCATATCGGCCCATGTAAGCGTAGGATAGTTGAATATAGACGAGTATTTTGCTTTACCTGTATGCAGTTGGTCGTACATCTCATCGCGTGTGATGCCCAGCGTTTCAGCAGCACTGTACAGATACAGGCCATGCCCGCCTTCATCCTGCACTTTTGCCAACAGTACGGCTTTGCGACGCAGGCTTGGGGCACGGGTTATCCAGTTGCCTTCCGGCAGCATACCAACTATCTCGCTATGTGCATGTTGTGATATCTGTCGGATGAGTGTTTTGCGATAGTCATCAGGCATCCAGTCGCGCGGCTCTATCATCACTTCACTATCTATCTTGGCATCAAAATGCTCCTGAAAAGAATGCACAGTCATTTATTACAAAATTTAAGATTACAAAGATAACAAATAGGGGGTAAAGAAGTTTATGACTTATGTCATAGTATTACTGTGCAAATATGAAGCGGAGCGTAACGCCGGCACGGGTAGTAGTGATGGGGAAGGATGTAGAGATGTAAGGTATGCTCTGCCTGCGGTCGTAATAAAAACGCAAGGTCAGTTTATCACTTACTATATAGTCAATAGTTGGTGATATAGATATGACCCTTTGCCCGCGTGTGATGATAGTCTGATTTTGTGCCAGATAGTTGTTAGTACTTTTATCATCTCTAAGGCCTATATCTACTTTTACGTTCAAATCATTTTTCAGTTTGCGGACACCAAATACCTCAAATGGCAATACTAAACCCCTAACCCGATAACCGGCACCAATTACGTATTCTGTACTATTTGTTTCACTAACCTGATAATCTATCATGCTAAGGCTTACAGTACGTGTTTTACGGTAATTAAAGCTAACAGACATACCATTGCGGAATGCACCATCCATACCAAATAACGGATTCAATGATTCGCTGATGGTGATGTTTGGCACTTGATAGAATGGGACAAAATTGCCGGAGTTAGAGTCTATAAACGAAGGAAACCCTGCACTGAAGATATCCTGATAGAATAAGGCAGATACAAAACTATTCATTGATAAAGTACCAGTATAGCCATGGTTCAGTACCAGATTGTTCATTGCATTATTAATAAAGGGTATTTTGGTAAGTCCGGTGTAGGCTATTCGCCAGTTGGGCATCGGCATGTAATTACGGAACGGGTTGCTACGTATGCTGTTATTGCTTTGATGATCTACCAAGCCTACTTTATTGACATTTCTGCCTGTATATGCTGCAATGAAAGAAGGCACCAGCACATCTTGTGAATATGCAGTGTATCCTTTTTTATAGTTAGGATCGTTAGGGTCTGCAACGCCATTACTGTATGGGTTTTGTCTGCTTAACCTGTCTGATACAACTTGTCTGTTATTAGCAAACTCCCTGAACGGCCCATTGTCTACATTCGACTCCCGGAACATCGTACTCAGCCCAATAAATGATGATGAAAACGAACCTGTTTCATATATGTTATTATGTGTAAACCTGCCACTGCCACTTAGAGTGGTGTCTTTAAATAATTCGCTCAGTGATTTGCTGAATGTACGGGTTACCGTGAGGTCTATCCTAAAGTCTTTAATCGGTTCAACAGTAGTAAGGATATTCAATGTTTGAGAATACTGTTGTTGGAATTGCGAATTAAATAGAGAATCCCTACTAAGGCGGTTGGCATTAGCTTGTGCTTCCAGCCATGTTCTGTCCGGTTGCATACCATATATAAATCCTAAACCTGGTGCCCCGCTTGATGTATTCATACCAAAGAAACGAGTACTATCCATATAGCCCGGCAAAGTAGACCCTGCATTTTCTGTAATACTGACTGTACTCCGTTTTACCATTGTAAGCAATCTGCCTGTAAACCGCTCCATATCTGTTACCTCTGGTACGGTATTTTTACGTTTTTGTCTAGCGAGCTTTTTTTCTTGTTTTTTCTTGGCTTTTTCAGCTTTTAGCTTGGCTAGTGCTTCAGCTTTGTGTGCTTTACGAGCAGAGTCGAGTTGGGCATTGGTCATATTACTAGCTTTTTCTGCTATAGTATTGCCCTTCAGGTTGCTTGTAGTATCCTTATTAGTTTTTGGTTTTTTAGCAAACTTGTCTTGCTTTTCTTTGCCACGCAGGTCTTTAACGTTATTATTTTTTTCTTCTTTTTTACCACCATTCATTTTGGGTTGGTTTACCGCGCGCAACCACTTGTTTTTGTTATATAGTTGAGTAAACTGCAATTCGAGGTTGGCTTGTCTGTTGTTAGTATTTCCGAGAGTATTACCCAATGAACGCGCTAATTGCGATGCAGCAGTCCATGAGTAAGTTGCCCCGTATTGCAGGCGTAAATTTGTCCAATCCAGTGCTGGTATTTTTTGTAATGGCAGGTTGTAGCTAGCTTGAAAATCTTGTGTGTAGTTTGTATTTCTGCCAAACGATAATACTTCATTCCACAAACTGTCCCGTTTAGCATCATTGTCTATCCTGCCATAGGGCTCGTCAACACGCGAGTTGTTGATGCCTCTGTAGCTGAATGATAACGAGCGTGTAAGCTCCCAACGCAATTCGTACTCTCGTCTCCAAGTGAAGTTTTTGAAGTATGTAGGTTGTACATTCACAGGACCGTCTGATACGTTTCTTATCAACGTTTCATTCATGGTCTTATTCAGGTCTGTACGGAAAGTGAAGTTGGATGGTAGCAGATTAACATTGAAATCTTTAACTAAGGAGAGCCACTTTGACTTTGACTTGATGGCACGTTTGAAAGGCTCGATAGATTTACTTTTAATATTGTAGGTGTACCCTAATCCTATCTTATGGTTCAATAGTTCATCAGATTCAATAATCGGGTTACGTTTGAACTGGCGGTTGTATGCGTAGCTAACGTCAAAGTTTTTAATACTCCAAGGCATGACAGTAGCTGATTGCTTTTCAGGATTACCCAAGACACGTACGTTGGAGAAATTGACACTGGTAATAGAAGTATAGTCTTGTGCAACTTTGCGCATTGAGTCTCTATGCGCATCGTCGCGCGCGCTATTGAGTTTGTCTTTGTACTTAACGTCAAAGTCATAGGGATCAAACTGCGGATTGCTGACATTTTCTGAATAACCTACAAACACCGGTAGTTGCACACCCCACTTACGTGGCATCAGTTTGCCCATATTGAGGTTAGTAGATGCATTATATTGGTAGAAGTTATCTCTAAAACGTTGGTTGAGCTTCTGGTCTATGTTTCCATACCCGTTTGTATGCATACTACCCCCTAAGTTTACTGAGCCCAAATCTGCTAATTGTATTGCCACTTTGCCTGATGCAGCATAGCCGGGTGTTTCGTTCAGCCCCGTAAGACGTAGTTCATTAAACCACACTTCCCCGCATTTCGGCAAGCCGTCATCGCCAGGTGTCTGGTTAGTTTTCTTAGGGTTAGTAATACCCAACAATATTGTCTTCGCATCGCCGATATTGGGGTTACCAACTATTGTTATGAAGTTGCCTTTACTATTGGTAGTAGTATATGGTATAAATGCAGGAATACCTTTGTTATTCCTTTCTGTTTTTGCTTTTACCAGTTCATCCAATACAAGATCCAACCTGTTTGCTTCGGGCCATACAATATTTGCATCTGTATTGCTAGGCGGTGTAATAGCTAACGGTAATTGATACTCGTAATAGTTGTTTGTAAAGTCGCTACCGATACGTATTACAGCCCGCACATCGCCATCGCGTAATGGTTGTTGCCCAACACGCGACTCAGCATGTATAAACATACGCAAGCCTTTGAACTGTCGCATATCCACACCTACTTCTTTAAATACCGCCCTTGTATCTCCATCTTTAAGGTTGCATACTTGCAATGCCAACGATTGTTCGTTCAATTGTATGCTTTGCCCTGTACCAACATTAGCCTGCTGACGATTTACACCAGGTGGTATAACATAAGGTACTGGCTGACGGTCGCTGTTTTCTTCGTAGCTCACAGATGTAACTGCAAAGTCAACAGTATTCAGGTCATCTTCAGGTATATTTTCTCCGGGATTTTGCAACGAGAACATATACCTGCGCCAGTTGTTGCGACCAAACTCGAATCTTGCGAAACGCATGATGACACTATCCTGGAATCCATTAAGGAACATACGTATGAACCTAATAGAGCGGAAATCTGCTATGTTACCTATCTTATTTGTATATGCTGTAATGGGTATTTTGAATTGATACCATGTTTCTTTGCTCATGCTGCCATTGGGTAGCTTAACCTGACTTTCCTGTTTGTTTACAAGATAGCCTGTACCAACTACCATGTTGGGCTTGAAATCAATTCTGTATTGATAATAGTCTTCGCTTGAATTGAGTGTATTGTCTCGGTTAATATCTTCTGATTCGGGTATATTGGTGCCTGCATTTGAGAAAGAAGAATTATCGTTTGCAGGGGAGTTGCCATGCGGGTTGTTGAAATTTTTGTAACGTGTCAGCACACCAGCCTGTGCATTGTCTAATTCTGTACCACGGAAGTATTTATAATCATCGCCAGAGGGGTCGTTCTGCACCGTATTGATAAATGCAGGATTGGCGGTAACGGTATTTGCAACCGCCTGCAAGTACTGTGCAAAGAATTGTTTTTCTTCTTCATTGTCCAGCCCGTCATAACCTACGTCTTGCACAGCGCGAGCTTCCAGATTATTATCGAAAGCACGTGTTACCTGCTGTGTAAGTTGCGGTGAGTAGCCCCAAACCGAACGATTGAGTTGAGAAACATTTTTAGGATAACTGATGCCATTCTCAAAAAAACGGCGACTGTCTTTTAGTACATCTTCAGAAACATTACCGAGGTTGATATACAACGACCCACCCTCTGATGAAGGGTTATTAATAAAAGGGTCCATCACCCAAAATTCAATAAATTCAACATTGGCCTGTTCGAAGTCGCTATTATCTATTGGGCGCATAATACCGCCCCATTTTTCTTTAGGATTTTTAAGCTTACCATCTGCATCAAGCATACCTGCATCAAAATTATACGGGCCTCTTTCGCGTGGGTAAAAACCAAGGTCTAACGTGCTCAATGCACCTTGCAATATCTGGTTACTTCTTTGCGGAAAAACATCTGTTTGCTGTACTAAACGAATGTAGTGCTGCATCGGGTCTTTCTTCACATAATCCGGTACGCCTGTACTTGGTTCTACCAAAGTTGGTTCTATGAAATACCAAGCCAGCTTTGCCCTGTTTCTGCCATAGGTAAGTTTATCATTATCTTCTGCCTCCGGAAATAGCACTTTGCCATTAGCATCCAAAGCACCAACCGGCGCACTGGCAAGTGTCCATGCATTGGCAGGGAATTTTAAATCGTAAGAACCTCTTGTACCTTCAAAATCGTCAATGTACACGCTGCCTTCTGCATCCAGCACATTTATTTGCTTTGAGTGCCCTGGAAAGAGGCCAGCTACTTCACCTGTAAGCGTTATCAAAGAGGGGGCAGTTGTAGAGTACAATGGTAGTTTATCTAACATACGTGTTAGCCCGGGTGCTTCTCCCTGATAGTTGGCATCCAAGCCCAAAACAGTATTCTTAATAGGGTCTTCTCCAACGATGGTTTTCTGGGTGAACGGGCGCTCTGTTAGGCGCATGTAAGTACCACCAATTGTCAGTTTATTATTTACAAAATAATCAAGCCTTGCACCCATAAAGTTTTGCTGTTGAAAACCAAAGGTTGCATTGTCTTCATATTGTACATTGATGGGTATGCCGGAGTTTAAGATACCGGTATTCAGTATTTTAAGCTTACCCAAACCGTAGTCTATCTGATAGTCGACATTCTCGGTAAGCCTTTGTCCGCCTGCCGTTACAGCTACAGAACCTTGCGGAATATTGAACCCTCCTAAAAATATCTCTGATGATGAAGCAGACTTGTAAGAACCTTTTATTACATACCTGTTGTTTTGCTGAAACTGGCGGGCGATGGTTTTAGTAGAGTCGTATAATATGCGGTATAAGTATTTTCGCTCTAATTGCTGTGAATTACCAATAGCAGGCTTAAGGTCGTCGCCAAATGGCTCCAGCACCGGAAATATAATTTTGCCTTGTTGTGTGTTGATTGTAATACCTTCTACAAAATCGAATATACCATCAGGCACAGGGTCGTTTTGAATATTCAGCTTATCTAAGTTCAGTAAGGTAATGATAGGTTCTCCTGCACGCACACCTTCTGGTATATAACGTTTTTCACCACCACCAGGATCTTGATACAATATGTTCAACCTGAATTCTTCTTTTGAAACACCCAAACCACCTAAGGCATAAACGTTCTTCATCATCAATTGCCAAATAGGCAGAGTAGGTGTATTAGAAGTACCTTTCAGTAGTTTCATGAACATAACACGCTGGTCTGCTACAGTGCTATTTTGGCTATTAGGTAGTGGTGGCAAGTCTTCTGCAAACTCACCAACCTGATATACCTTACCGTTGTAAGTGTATCTGTAAGCTACAGCCAGCACATCGTCGGGGTTTAGTTGAGTATTGAGTGACAAGTAGCCCAGTTGCTGATTGAATGAGTATTCAGATGGGTTTAACTTTCTGGCTACCACATCTGTAAAGTCTTTGCCTAAGGATAAACCCAATGCCCTTACAGCACTGGTAGCACCTGTTGGTGTACGCGACGCAGGATTTTGTTGTAATTGCGAATAGAGGTTGTTGGCATAGTTATCTGGCAAGCCAAAAGGTATTGGCTTTGTAGCTGGCAATAATGATGGCTGATACGGATTCGATTCACCAAGATCCATAAAACCGTAAACGGTACGTACGCCTTCTACTGCACCCGTGCGGTTGGTTACCCAAACTTCAATTTTATTGATTGTAACTTGTGAATTGATGATAGGGAAATTCTGTAAAGCTTTATTATAGTTATTGTAGAAGTATTGTGCTAAAAGGAAGTGCCTGTTTTCTTCATAATCATCGGCTTTTATAGCAAACTGTTGCGTTTGTGCACCGCCTTGTATGGTTAGGCTTTGGCGTTTTGAACGCTGCTGCGATACCACACCTGTAACCCAAAGTCTTCCAAATTGTAATTGTGTCTTTAACCCGAATAATGACTGTACTCCATTGATAAGTGAGCTACGAAGCGGGAAACTGATATTACCAGCTTCTATTTTTTTAATTATTTCATCTTCTTTACCGGTATATTCAAGCCGTTGTATATTCTGGTAGTCGAAAGTTGCTTTAGTATTATTGCTGATATTCAGCTTTAGTTTTTCGCCTACAGTAGCCAACAAGTTGATGTTCATTTGCAGGTCGAAGTCAAATATGCCGTACTTCTGCGCACGTTGTGGTAATGTTGGGTTCTTAATATTTTGCCAATTACCACCAAATGTTACATCGACATTACCTTGCGGGCGTACTGATATGGTGTTACCACCAAAAATCCTGTCAAACAAGCCCTCGCGATACATGGTAGGTAGTTGCGGTTTTTGATTGAAGAGGGACAAAGCATCCATCCTGCGCTTCCAGTAGGCTTCTTCATCTTTTTTAGCCTGATACTTCAGGTACTCATCAAAAGTCATGAAGGTGGGGTTACGCAAATACCTGTCACTCAGCTTTTCGCTGAATTCATAGGTTCTGCTATCAGGATTATAATCAATTGATTGTTTAACATTTGAAGGATCCTTAAGGTCTATACTTGACGGATTTTTATCTCGCGGCTCGCCGGTATGGTCATAAACCGGAAATTTGAGTGAAGTGTCTCTATTAGAT
>CALESY010000107.1 GCA_937919945.1 uncultured Chitinophagaceae bacterium
TGCTATGCACGATAGGCACTTTCACACGAAAAGCGGGCGAATTATCGCTACGTTTTACATAGAAAGAAAGCGGCTCTAAAGCGGCTAACTGTTCAACAGAAACAGAGGTCTCTTTACTGTAAAAACTACGACTTTCTCCATCACTCACACCGATACATTTTGTGAATGTGTTAGTGGTAACAGCAGCCTTCATTTTTACGTCCAATGCTTTGATAGACTGAAAACATAGGGTAAGCCCAACCTTAAATTTTCTTAGCTCTAAAAGCATTGTCGCAGTGGATGTACATAAATACGTTGATGCTTCATCTATATAGTAATAGACTGGTACTCTACGCTTTTCTTCGGCTATCGCCTCTCTACGCATGGCAATCGAGGTAACAACCGCCTGCATTAAACGACCTATGACAGAGGCTACAAAAGGGTTAGAGCGTGGAGCGTTTATTATAATTACTTTGCCCGTATTCATACATTCTTCGATGCTCACTCCGTCATGTTGCAGAATGTCAAAAAGTGTTACATCATTCATAAAGAACGACAACTTAGAAATGATGCTTCTTTTTGATATGTCATACTCTTTTGCTCCCCATTGCTTACTATAAAACTCTCTGATATTCGGGTGTCGGTGCATAGCAGCCATACGGAGTAAATCAGCATTGTTTTTATCATCAAAGAACCTTAGCAACGTAGCCATATTTCTATATTCGGGTGCAGCGTATAACAAAACAAGCAGCGAGGGGCGTAGCAGCATCTCCATTTGTAAGCTAAGCCCGTGTTGTGCGTTCTCTATTAGTTCTGCTATGGTACTGGCAAGCTGTGTCGCAAGGCAATTTCTGTATTCATCGTCCGCATCAGCAGGCACATACATAGGATTGAACCCCGCACTTATTTTATGAGGGTAATTACTATCCCTCTGTAAAGTTGTCGAGAGGTATAAAATTCTGTCATCGTCTAACTCTCTGTATGCTACAAGTTGCTTCGCAATGCTGGCATGAGGCTCTTGCAGTATTATACAGCAGTTACGTTTCTTTCTTGAAGAACGCACCAACGATAAAATCTGATTGAAAATTAACTGGCTCTTACCCCCGCCCGTACCAGAGGTAACGAGTTGGTGGCTCAACAGTTGCGTTTTATTTATCCGTGCTTCTATTCTATATTTCATTTTTATCTTCATATAAAAAGCCATGCATATGCGGATTGTGTACTTTAAAAAACGAAGACAGTAGTTTATTATAGGCATC
>CALESY010000108.1 GCA_937919945.1 uncultured Chitinophagaceae bacterium
ATTTTATCCAGACTTATGCGCTTTTGCTCTTTGCCCTCATCATCACAAAAAACGAGATTTTTAACAAACTTATTTTTGGGTATAGATGCTATAAACAATGGCTTAATAAAATAGTCTAGCTTGTTACTTTCCATCTTTATGCAATGGATTTTCAGATCTTTCTCATTTTCTATCTCTGCTTTTTTGATAGCCAGATAAGTTTCCATCCTTGTTTCTGGTACAGCGAGTGCTACGATATAATTATTCTCAAAATCGGGTTCTGTTATGGTATTATTCATTGTTTTTGCTACGCCAAACAGGTAGTCGAATTCTTCCTTGTCTTGCACCCATATATAAGTAAGCTCTTTCTTTGCTACTTCGTCATACGACTTCAGGAAATAGTTCTGTAATTCTTTATGTTCCACACGCCTTACCTGTGCATTCAGTTGCAAAGACAATACGGACAATGCTATAAACAATATTTTTTTCATGTATCGTATTTATTGAAGTTCAATCTGTTTGGTACAATGTACTAAAAACTACGATAAAGCCAAAGCTACTCTACCACCACATTAGCAAGCGGTCTAAGCCTTTTGCCATCGTAAAAATTTACATTATTAATGTTTTTATAACGTGGTATTACGGCCACTCTGATGGGATAATTGTCGTAGGTGAGTTTGTGTATGCCATCAAACACTTTAGTATATACTTCTATAAACGAACCTGCTTTCATCGATATGTCTTTGATGTCTATTTTGGCATCCCATTTCGTTTTAGGCATCAGCAGTACGATCATCCACTCTTTGCTGAAATCGGGTGTATCAGGGCGTTTGGTTTCACCAAACAACTTTTTAAACTCCTTACGTGATGTTACAACAAACGCATTCACCCCATCACTCAGCGGGGCAGTGCCTAGATAATAATAGTCCTGCAAAAAACGGACTGGCACAGCTTGTGGTTGGGCTTTCAACACACAAGGCAGCAACAAAAACATGATAAAAATCAGCCGTATCATAGGCTTAAAAGTACCAATTTGGCTTAAATTTGCACTGTAAATCATTATTAACCTCAATAAAGAAAGGAAGGTACACCATGCCAGTGTTACACAACCGCATCTCGAACGAGGAACTGAAGCAGCGTATGCTGGCGGAAACGGAATTCCGTAAAACAGTTTCTTTTTATAAGTATTTCCATATCGACAACCCGCAACAGTTTCGCGACGATCTATGGGTTGCATTTGAAAAGCTGAAGGTATTCGGGCGCATATACATAGCCCATGAGGGTATAAACGGACAAATTAGTGTGCCTGAAAGTAATTATGAGGCTTTTAGAGACACATTATATGCTGCTGCACCGGCACTAAATGGCATCCGTATGAACATTGCAGTAGATGATGACGGCAAATCGTTTTGGGTATTGCGTATGAAAGTTCGTAATAAAGTAGTGGCTGATGGTATTGATGACCCTACGTTCGACCCATCAAATACCGGTAAATACCTGAAAGCGAAAGAATACAATGAGCTATCAGAAAAACCGGATACCATCATTGTAGATATGCGCAACCACTACGAATACGAGGTGGGGCATTTTGAAAACGCCATAGAAGTACCATCAGATACTTTTCGCGAACAATTGCCAATGGCTGTGGATATGCTGAAGGGTAAAGAAGATAAAAATATCATCATGTATTGCACAGGCGGTATACGTTGTGAAAAAGCCAGTGCATATATGCTGCACAATGGTTTTAAAAATGTATTTCATGTAGAGGGTGGTATTATTGAATATGCACGCAAAGCAAAAGAAGAAGGTTTGGAACTGAAATTCAAAGGAAAAAACTTTGTGTTTGATGAACGCCTTGGTGAACGTATTACGGATGATATTCTGGCTCAATGCCATACCTGCGGTAAACCTTGCGACTCACATACTAACTGTAAAAATGATGGTTGCCACTTGTTGTTTATTCAGTGTGATGATTGTGCAAAAGAATTAGAGGGTTGTTGTAGTATAGATTGCCGCACCGAACACAACCTGCCCGAAGAAGAACAACGTGCACACCGTGCCGGCAGAGAAAACGGACAAAAGATTTTCAACAAATCGAAAGACCACCCCCTACGCAAACACCGCGAGCAGTGGCAACAGGAAAGAGAGGGGTAAAATCACACAACCGTCATATTGTTTATGGCGGTTTTATTTTTTTATGGAAAAGTAACGTGTGAACGTCTGCTATAAAAACAACCACTATGGCAGAAATACAAATTAACCAACTACAAGGTAAGCGTACAAAGCGCAACCCGACACTTGACCTGACACCAATGGTGGACTTAGGTTTTATTCTCATTACATTCTTTATCTACACTACTACATTGTCAGAGTCTAAAATGATGGATATTAATATGCCGCACAAACCTGCTACAGAGGGAACATCATATATTGATACAGCCACGCTGACCATCATACCCACTAAAGGACATATGTATGCCGTGTATACAGGTACATTCAAACCAAACAATGAGTTTAATATATATAAGCAAAGTGAATTGAGAAATGTTATTATTACTAAGCAATCTGCACTAAAGAGACTACCAGCAACATTCAGCGTGCAGGCGCATCAACTACACGTAATATTAAAACCTAATGACGATTGCGAGTACACGGACGTAGTATCATTGCTCGATGAAATGACCATTAATAAAGTACCTTATTTTGCGATAGCAGATATTACTTCTGAAGAAAAAATGATTCTGACAAAACAATTACAATGATATTTATGGATAAGATGGTGTAGTGCGTTTTATTAATAAACTAACTACTATGGACGCAAACGCATTATCAAAAGCCGACTATCTAGACATACTTTTTGACAATAGGAACAAGCAATACGGCAGCTACGAACTAAGGAAGAATTATGATAAGCGAGTAAAAAAAGCGTTGCTGTATATTATGAGTCTTTGTTTTGTTTTAAGTGTATATATTTTA
>CALESY010000109.1 GCA_937919945.1 uncultured Chitinophagaceae bacterium
ACCTGAATCTGGAGCTTCGGAAACTCTTATACTATCCATTGTACTACGAGGCCGTGCACGTGCAAAATTAAATAACAAACAACCAACAAAAAAAGGCAACCATAACAGTTGCCCTTTTCTTTTACCGCGTACCACGTACGGGAGTCGAACCCGTCATTCCTCCGTGAAAGGGAGGCGTCTTAGCCGATTGACCAACGCGGCATTTCCCTTTTGGGATTGCAAAGATACGTGCATTTTAATTTTCTGCAAAATTTTCTGTAAGTTTTTTAGGCTTCCATCATTGCTTTAATGATGCCTAAAAACTCTTCTGCTTTTAGTGATGCACCCCCTATCAGCCCACCGTCAACGTCTGCGCAGGCAAACAGTTCAGCTGCATTGCTTGGTTTACAGCTTCCACCATACAATATTGTCAGGTTATCTGCAGCCGCTTGTCCGTATTGTGTAGCAAATACACTACGTATATGCGCGTGCATATCTTGTGCTTGCTGGCTGCTTGCTGTGCGCCCTGTGCCTATCGCCCATATCGGTTCGTAAGCTATTACAATGTTTGCCAGTTGGTGTTTGTGTAAGTGAAATACACCTGCTTTCAGTTGTGCTTCCACATATTCGTTTTGTGTACCTGCATCACGCACCTCAAGCGGTTCGCCACAGCAAAAGATAACTTTCAAGCCATTATCCAAAGCAGTATCTCTTTTCTTTGCAAGTATCGCGTCAGTTTCGTTATAGTATTCGCGGCGTTCAGAGTGGCCTATGATTACATAGGTTGCACCTGCATGGCTTATCATAGATGCTGCTACCTCGCCTGTATAAGCACCTGCATTTTCGGTGCTGCAATTTTGTGCAGCTACATGTACATGGTTTACATCTTCTACCTGATATACAGTATGTTGTATATTAATGAAGGGTGGGGCAATAACTACTTGTTTGTCAGCATTCAGTTCGGGTAGCCCTTTCAGGATGCCAGCCACTAATGCATGGCCCTCGTCAAGGTTCATATTCATTTTCCAGTTGCCAGCTACAATTTTCTTACGCATTTTCTTGTCTTGTTATTTATGTTGATGTTTTATTTAGCAAATAAATCTCGTTGATATGTGGTATTGTCAAAAACGTATTGATACATAGCCCGTTCTGCCTCGCTCATTTTCTTACCTCTGCGAGCCATCATCCTGTCGGCTGTTTCCATAGCCCGTTCAAAGCTGTAAGTAGTCATACCATCGCTGCCGCCCCAGCAAAAAGATGGGATAAATTTTTCAGGAAACCCTGCCCCAAATACGTTTGCAGATACTCCAACCACTGTACCTGTATTGAACATGGTATTGATACCGCATTTAGAATGGTCGCCCATCAGCAGCCCGCAAAACGTAAGCCCTGTTTTTACAGATTTGTTAATGTGTTCATCCCATATTTTCACTTCGTCATAGTTGTTTTTCAGGTTGCTGCAATTGGTATCTGCGCCTAAGTTGCACCATTCTCCTATCACGGCATTGCCCAAGTACCCATCATGCCCCTTATTGCTGTTGGCAAAAAATACCACATTGCTCACCTCACCGCCTACTTTACAGCCCGGTCCTACGGTGGTATCGCTATATATCTTCGCCCCCATTTTTATCACGCCCTGTTCGCATAGTGCTATCGGCCCGCGTAATATGCTGCCTTCAAGTATCTCTGCTCCCTTAGCAATGTATACCGGCCCAGTACCTGCATTGATAATACAGCCTGCATTGATCGTAGCGCCTTCTTCTATAAACAGATTTTCTTTACCTGTTACTGTAATATTATCGGGTATTGGTGCGCTTAGTTTGTTGTGGGTAAGTAGTTTGTAATCGCCTCGAATGGCATTGCCATTGTTGGCAAATATATCCCAGATGTTTTGGAGAGAGTGTGCGTCCGCATCGTATACTACGTTGCCTGCATTGGGTAGTGTCTCAATCGTATCAATCTGTTTGTCGGTTCTGAAGGCGATGATAAGGTTGCCTTTTGCTAATACCTCGTCATTGTTCAGTTTCAGTATAGCTTCTGTTATGCCAGGGTTGGCAAATACAGCCCCGTTTATATAAAGGTTATCGTTTGATGCCTTTTGAGGAAAAACATTTTGAAGGTAGGGTGTAGTGAGTGTTGATGTAGTAGCATTCAAAAAATGTTCCCAACGCTCGCGCATGGTTAGTATACCGCAACGTATATCCGCAACAGGACGTGTATGAGTAAAGGGTAAAAGTTGATTTCTTACTTCCGTATCAAACAGTATAATATCCACTCATTGATATTTGCCACCCTTCGTAGTACCGTATTACGGGATAGAGTGATTTTTATAATCAAAAAATCCCGACAAAAGTCGGGATTTTTCGTGCGTAATGCAAATGATATACGTTATTATTACTTCTTCTTTTCGTAACGCTTGTTGAACTTGTCGATACGGCCTGCAGTATCTACAAACATTGACTTACCTGTATAGAAGGGGTGAGATGTGTTTGAAATTTCCACTTTTACCAAAGGATATTCGTTGCCATCTTCCCAAGTAATAGTTTCTTTAGTAGCTGCTGTAGAGCGTGTAAGGAAAGTATGCTCGTTAGACATGTCTTTGAAAACAACTAAACGGTAGCTTTCTGGATGTATTCCTTTTTTCATTGTATTCTATGTTTAATGCATGGATTTTGCCATGCGGTTTTTATTTAGAGTGTGCAAAGATAGCTATTTATTATTTGCAGACAAAAAGATTTATACAATTTATACTTTGTCTTAATATGGGAGATGTTAGCTTTTAGGTAGCTCTTATTTCTTATAACCTTCTTTTACAAGACGTTCCAGATCTGCTTCAGCCTGTTCTGCGGATGTATACACCGCAATAATCTTACCATCTGGTCCTACCAAACATGCTTGTGGGATAAAGTTGACACCATATGCATCTGCCGCTTTCGATTTCCAACCACCCAAGTCGCTGATGTGGTATTTCCAATACAGATTGTCTTTTGCTATAGCTTTTATCCATGGGTCTTTTTCCTTATCCAGTGATACGCTTACTATATCAAAGCCTTTTTTCGCACCTTTTATCTTTTGGGGCTCGTATTTCTGATACATAGCTACCAATCGGGGATTGGCTCTGCGGCATGGCCCGCACCAAGATGCCCAGAAGTCTATCAATATAATGCGTTTTTTATATACGTCTGATAGTTTTACAACATTCCCTGCTGTATCTGCCAGTTCCAGTTCGGGGGCTATTTGTCCTACTTTTATCTTTTCATTGGCGTATTGGGCGCTTGCAATGGTATATGTTGCTGCAAGTAGTAAGGTGGTTAATATCTTTCTCATAAAATCTTGTTGCTGATTATTAGACGGTCAAATGTAGTATTAATATAGGTATTAAAATGTCAGGGTTAAACCATCATAAGCAAGGTGCATACCATCGGGTAGTGTTTTTTCTACCTCATCGTGCAGGCCCAATTGATGGCTGATGTGTGTAAAATAAGCATAATCTGCACCAATAGCTGTTGCTACGTCTATGGCTTGAGGTAAAGTAAAATGAGATGGGTGATCTTGATAACGCAAGGCATTTAAAACCAGTGCTTTACTGCCTTTACCTTTATTCATTTCTTCAGGCTCAATGTAGTTGGCATCTGTTATATAGGTAAAGTCGCCTATGCGAAAGCCCAATACTTCCATTTTGTAGTGAAGTACCCGTATAGGTAGAAAATCTAAGTCGTTTATTTTGAATGAATTGTGTCCGTTTATTGTATTTAGGTCAACTTGTGGTATGCCGGGATAGTTTTGGTTTTGAAATACATATTGAAATTCACGCTTCAGTACCTCTTGTGTCTGCAGGTCGGCATATACCTGCATAGCTTTTCCCTGATGGAAATTATAGGCTCTTACATCGTCCATACCTGCCACGTGGTCTTTATGGCCATGTGTAAAAACAATCGCGTCTAAGTGTTTAACATTGTGTCGCAACATCTGTTGCCTGAAGTCAGGGCCACTGTCAATCACAACTGTAGTATTATCAGTTTGTATAAGTACCGATGTACGAAGCCTGTTATTGCGTGCATCGGACGATGTGCAAACGGCACACTCGCAACCAATAAAGGGAACGCCCTGGGATGTACCTGTACCTAAAAATGTGACTTTCACGCTTGGATGTCTATTTCGCTTTGTGAGGTATCATCGCCTTTTTGTGCAACGGGTGCTTGTTTCAGTTGCTGGTACCATTTCAGCATTTCGCCACTCAGGTCTTGCTCGTTTACGTCAATAGATGGTAAAATTTCTATTAGCGCGTTGATACGCCCTTCTACACTCAGAAACTTATTAATAACAGCAACCCGCCTGTCTTCTAATACACAATAGCCCGAATTGAAATTGCCTTTTTCGTAACGGATGATGTATTTGGCTTCTTCAAAAAGCTGTTCCAGTTTTTTAAGGGTGTTTGCCGTATATTTGAAGCTCATTCTTGCTATGGTGGTTTCGATGGCTAAAATTAGAAAATTCGGGCGATTATCGGGTGCGTTACTTACTTTAATATTCCACACCTTTGCTGCCAATGGGCAGACTTATTATGTAGAAGAAACTAATACGTTTTATGGTGGCCCGGTAGTTGGTACCAATTTCTGTCAGGTTGATGGCGATTATTTTGCAGGTTACTACAAAACAGGGCTGAATGTAGGGGGTATAGTTTACACAAAATTAGGTGGTAGTTTTTTGGCGAGTATGGAAATACTATACAGCCAAAGAGGCAGTCGGGCACATAAAGAGCAGTTATCAAAAACAAAAACCGGTTTGCTGATAAGGGAATATGGCATATCGCTTGACTATGCCGAAATACCCCTCATGGTTCACCTGATGGACAGGCGCAAAAGCCATATTGGTGTGGGAATTTCTTACTCCCAATTAGTGTCTTCGCGAGAAACGGTGGTTACTAATCGTCAGGGATATAACGACTCGCTGGATGTGAGTAAGTTTCCCTTTAAAAGTTCGGATATAAACATACTGGCGGGTTTTAACCTCCGTTTGTACAAAGGCTTGTTTTTCAACGTCAGGTATCAATACTCACTATTCCCCATACGCAGCAATGTAAATATGGACTATTCTCGTGCTAAACAGTACAACAACCTGTATGTAGTACGTTTGGCATATATATTCGGTCAAAAATACTAACGCATGAAGCATCCCGTACAGTTACATCTACGCCTCGACTGGAGCGAAATGGATATGTTCGGGCATATAAACAATGTTTCATTCTTTAAATACATACAGGCATCGCGGGTTAACTATTGGGAAGTATGTGGTTTTAGCAAAACATTTGCCGAAACAGGCATAGGCCCCATGCTTTTGTCAACGGGTTGCAGGTTTATACAGCCTTTGTTTTATCCCGGCAATATTACGGTACAGGCATCCGTTCAGTTTATAAAGAATACCAGTTTTGGCATCAGACATCATATATTGAATGATAAAGGTGAGCTGGCGGCGGAAGCGGAAGATGTGATTGTTGTTTTCGATTTTAATAAAAATGAAAAAGTACCTGTATCGGCAGGGTTAAAAGAAAGTATTGCTGCCATAGAGGGTAAAGAATTCTAAGCAAAAACTAAATCAAATACATGAAATACTGTTTATTGTTTTGTTTATCGCTGATAGTTTGCACGGCCAATGCACAGAGCAATTATTATGTAGAAGACGCCAACCTGTTTCGTGGTATGGTAACAGCAGGCGCCAACTTTACGCAGATAGATGGCGATAATTATGCGGGCTATCACAAATCGGGTATCAATGCGGGTGCAGGGGTGTATACCATGCTCAGCAACGATATTGGTGTAGGCCTGGAGATGCTCTACACACGCAAGGGCAGCCGTGGCAACTTCAAGCAAAACTCCAGCAATCAGGCATTTCAGATACTTGCATACAAGGCTATTCTTAATTATGTTGACCTGCCAATACAGTTGTATTACTTCGATGAGCGGGGCGACCATTTTGGTGCAGGCTTTTCATATAGCCGCCTCATCAACCAATCAGAAACTTTTGATACAGACCCCAAGCAAAACCTGAAATCGGAAGACTATCCCTTCCGCAAAAGTGATTATTGCATGGTGCTGAGCGCGAATGTAAAATTGGTAGGCAAATTTTACATCACTGGCAGGTTTCAATATTCTTTGGTAAAAGTGCGTACAAATGTACCTCCTGGCTTTGGTCGTACAGAGCAATACAATAATATGGTCACTTTACGGTTAATGTATTTATTCAACTGATGTTTTTTTGAAGCGTGGATTACTCATACTATTAGCCATCCTGATTGGCCATCTTGCTCACGCGCAAGGCAGGGGCTTTTTTACCAACAATCCTGACAGAAAGTTTTATGGTGGGGTAGTAGGCGGGTTTAATTTTTCAGCTATACGGGGCGATATATATGAAGGTTACCGTAAAGCGGGTCTTAATGCAGGGGGCACTGTATTTGTACGCCTGTTCCCCAATTTATTTGCAAGTATAGAATTGATATACACACAAAAAGGTTGCAGGGGTGTGCGTGTATTTGAGTCGTATTATACAGGTACAATGATTGAAAAGTATATCGTTAACCTGAATTATTTTGAATTGCCATTGGTATTACATTACCAAGTAAATGACAAATGGAATATAGGTGCTGGAGCTGCTTATGCTGGTTTGGTAAATTATAAAGAAGAAATTTATACCGACCAACCCATTTTCTTTACACCGGATAGAAATGCCTTTAACAACCAGGAAATATCTTTTTTAATCAATGCCAATATGCAATTTTACAAAGGCTGGTTTGTTGGGATGCGTTATCAACAGTCTTTGGCTACCATACGTAGGGCAGAGAATATACCATTTGCATTTAGTACCGGTACGGGTGTGCAATTGAATCAACTGTTTTCGCTACGCCTTATATACCTGATAGATTGATTATTTTTTCTTCTTGCTCTTGCCGAAAATGCTGAAGCCCGGTGGATTGTTTTTCAATGCCTGCATACTTTTATTGGCAGTGTCTAATTGGGCAGTGGTATTATTGTAAGTAGTTTTATCCGTTGCCATTTTACCTATAGTGCTATCGGGGTGTGCAATGTATGCAACACTATTCCGAAGGTTTTGTATGTTATTGCCAATATTAGTCATGTTTGCTTTCATGTCTTTATCGGCAAGGCTTTTGGTTTGTTTATCTATCCCTTGCAGGTTTTGCTTCCATGTTTTGCTGTTGTTTGCCATATCTGCACTGCTGTTGTTTACCGAATGGATGGTAGCAGCTATGCTTTCGGCTTGTTTATTATATCCTGCAGAGGCAGTTTCGTATTTTTTGATGCTGATTTCAAAACTTGTTAGCGGTTTTACAAAGCTGTACAACAAACCGTGCTGAATGACTTTATCAATACCGCGCAGCGTTGTGTCTGCACTATACAGCAGGTATTTAGCTGTTTCCATAAATGGCGTTACTTGTGCCGATGCAGACATGCTATTATCAGCGTCAGACAGCAACGTATCGCCGGGCTGCATATGGTTTTTACCAGTGCCTTCTACAATGGTGATAGACTTATCGCTTATCAGCCCGCCCGATGTAAGCAAGGCTTTGGAACTATCAGGTATCGTTATGCCTTCCTGCAGTAGTATATGCACTTTCACCAAGCCATCAGGCATTATTTCTATGGCACTTATTTTGCCCACACGTACACCGCGTATAGTAACAGGCGATGATGCCTGCAAGCCTTTTACCGTGTTGTAAAAAGTTACATACTCATTCGGCTTGCTGCGGAAGTAGTGGTTATACACCCATACAGATGCCACAATCATAGCTAATACGATGACTGTACTTAACCAACTTTTACTTTGCTTTTTTCCCATGCTGCTTGCTCAAAAATAGGTTATTTCGCCCAGCAACAAGAGGAGCGAATTATCTGCTCTTTTTGCTCGACCTGAAACTTTTATGTCCGCTGCTGCGTGGAGGCTTATTCGTACCGCCACAGCTCTCGGCTATCATGGCAGTTATTATCAGGCAAGCTATGATTGGAAACAGTTTTTTCATAATAATATCCTATACTTAAATATACTATGTTTTTTGAGAATATTAGCGCAAAAATGCTGTAATCACGCCATACAATGTATTATATTTGTCTTCTCAATCTTTTTTATGAATTTATTTATTGGAAATCTAAACCCTGAAACCACTGAACAATCCCTCGAAAAAATATTTTCAGAGTTCGGAGAAATAGTATCCGTGAAAGTGATACGTGATAATGAAACTGGTCTTTCAAAGGGTTTCGGTTTTGTAGAAATGGCAGATAAGTTTCATGCTTACGATGCTATTGATAACATTGATATGACCTATTTTGAAGGACAGGTTATTTCTGTAAAAGAAGCTAAAGCAAAAACAGGTGGCGCGCCTCAGCGTGGTGGCGGCAACCGTTTCGGTAACAACCGTGGTGGCGGTGGTAATCGTTTTGGTGGCGGAGACCGCTACAACAATAACGACCGTGGCGGCGACCGTTATAGCGGCGGTGGTAATCGTCCTGGTGGCGGACAACGCTTTACAGGTGGTGGTAGCCGGCCGCAAGGTGGTGGCGGACACAGAGACCCGTTCAATACTTCCGGTCCGCGCCGCAATGATGCCAACGACGACGATAGGTTCAACCGTTTGTAAACAATCTTAGGTTAACAATAATATATATTAGCCGATGCATGAGTTGTGCATCGGCTAATGTTATTTTAGAAGCAGTATCACTTTTCTTAACACAGTTTTGGCAACATTGCATAGTTACCTTTTGGTAGTTGACAGTATCAATTCTTAATAAACAACTACAATATGCGATACAACAAACTACTGTTGCTGCCCCTGTGTGCAGCGATGCTGGCATCTTGTGCCAATAATGCCGAGTCGTATGTTCAGTCTGCTGACTCTGTTGTTATGTCCAGCGACCTGACAGCTATTAATTCACCCTCCCGAAAAATCATCCATACAGCCGATATGCGCTGTCGTGTTACTGATGTGTACACCGCCGTTGATAGTATGGAAAGAATGGTGAACGCACTGGACGGCATGATAGCCGAAAGCCAGATGGAAAATGAAATAACATCATCGCGCAGCATCCGCTACAAACCCGACTCGCAAAAGATTGTACGTGCCTACACAACCACTGCACACCTCACATTACGAGTGCCACTCTTGTATTTAGATACTGTCATAAGGCAAGTGCCTAAACTGGCAACGTTTATAGACAGCCGCACTATGCAGCGCGAAGATGTAACATGGCAATATCTATCCAATGCCATGAAGAATGAAGCGGCAGGCGTTGCACCACCTGTAGTGGCAGATAAGAATAACGGCGGCATTAAAGAAAACCCAAAACAAACCAATATAGCACCTGCTAAAATTGATACCGTAATAGATCGCCGTATAGCCAACCTGCAAATATTAGACAATGTAAACTACGCCACGCTACGTATAGACCTTTACCAACCGGAAAGAACGGATATACAAGTAACTGCCAATACAGATAATGCATCTATTGTGCCATTCGGTATACGTATAGGGCTTGCATTGGCAGACGGCTGGCAGTTCTTTAAGCATATACTCATACTCTGGGTTACCCTCTGGCCTTTATGGCTGATAGCTGCAATGGGATGGTTCATCTACACCACCCACAAAAAGAAAAAGCAACCAATATTGAAAGCATAATAATAACGCCCTCTTTACGAGGGCGTATTATTATTTCTTCTCTTCCTGCTTCTTTGGCAATGGTTTACGCGGTAGCATCTCATCGCGCATGGCAGTGTGGTACACTACTGATGCCATGATGATGGAAGCCTGCATCAGGTCGTTTTCATTTACACGGTCGTAGCTATCCATATTGGTATGGTGTGTACGGCTGCCATACTCCAGCGGGTCTTGTATAAACTGAAAACCCGGTACACCAATCGCGTCAAACGGTATATGGTCGGTAGAGCCGGTGTTACGGTTGGTAACTGTATTTGCATCAAGGTCTTTAAAAGGTGCCAGCCATGCACGGAAGATGGGTACTACTGCATCATTGCTTTGTGCATAGATGCCACGTATTTTACCCGCGCCATTATCTAAGTTGTAGTAAGCAGCAATCTTACCATGTGCAGGTTTCAGCTTCATCGTTTTTCTGTCGCCTATATGTTTTTTCACATACCCGCTCGATCCGAGCAAACCTTGTTCTTCACCACTCCAAAGTGCTATACGTATCGTGCGGCGTGGTTTGGCACCAATCGCTTTCAGTATGCGTACAGCTTCCATGCACACTACTGTACCTGTGCCATTGTCGGTAGTACCTGTGCTGCCGTGCCAAGAGTCCATGTGTGCGCCCAGCATCACCACCTCGTCTGCCAAATCAGTTCCGGGTATTTCAGCAATTACATTATATTCTGTACTGTCGTTTGTAAGAAACTGATTGCGGACGTTCAGTTCTATTTTTACTTCTTTCTTTTCTTTCAGCAGGCGTTCTATACGGTTCAGGTGTTCTATGCCCATTTCCAGTTCGGGCAGTACAGGTGGTGCATTCCATGCACGGCTGGCACCATTGCTGGTAAACACCGTACCCATTGTACTCCTGCGTACACAGCTAAGCACCGCTAATGCCTTTTGTGCATACAAAAAGCTGTCTATCGCTTGCCTTGATGCGCGTACTGTTCTGTTAGTGCTCGGTGCAGCTTTTTCATCTACGCCTTTGGCAACATGCGGGTCTTGCTCTATGTTACACAAGTCTTCGTGTGTCAGCCGTTTGGCATCTGCTGTAAAGTTTGGCATCGCCAGTTGGTTGGTAGCTTTTACTACTATCTTACCTGCCAGCTTGCCTGCGTATTGTGCCATGTCTTCTTTGGTTTCTATGTTTACCACTATGGCGCTTGCTTCTATCGTTCCGTTGGTGCTTGGAGTCCATGCTTTAGGTACAGCTATCAGTTGTTGATAGTAGGGGGCTGTCATGGCCACGTAGCAATGCTGTGTTTCCCATCCTTTACCAAACGTACCCCAACGCTCTATCTGTACATTTTTCAGTCCCCAGTCTTCCAGTTGTTGCTTTGCCCATGCCTCTGCCTTCTTCATGCCCGTAGAACCCGTCATACGCGGGCCAATCACGTCCGTTAGCTGAAACAGTGTATTCATGGCTTTAGAATTATTAAAGCCTTCCTGTTTTATTTTGGTAATCGTTTTCAGATATACTTTTTCGTCATTGCCCGTAAACGATATACAAACTATAGCCGCGAATACCAGCAACGGCAGGAAACGTTTTTTCATTACCTATTTATTTTTAACAATGGGTAAGATAATGAAAGAATACAGAAAATAGAGGGTGGGGGATAGGGGTAATTCTTATTCTGCATTATTCAACCAATATACGGGTAGTAGAAGATGTTTTTTCAGTAGTAACAATAAGGTTGTAAATACCATGCGCTAATGCGGGTATCTTCAATGTAGTTTGCAAGTTGTTGTTTACTATTTCTTTTAGAGTACAGTACACTATTTGTCCCATGCTGTTATACAATGCAACTTTAGCTTCCTTGCCAGCAATGCTTCCTTTCAGATTGATTGTATTACTTACTGGGTTGGGGAATACGGTCAGCTTTCTAGGTAAAGCAGGCTCGGTAGTATTCAGCAGGTTGATGTCGTAGCAGTTGTCTTGCAAATACCAATTCAATAATTGACTTCTTTGATTCGTTTTATAATTTATGCTACCAGACTGAAAGCAAATACAACCAGTTGTATATGACGCGTTTGAGCTGTAGCCCCATCCCACTTGGCAAGCATCAAAAAAACCAATTGACAATCCTAAACCTTCATAATAAGTTCTACCACCATTATAGCCAGAGAAAGAATATTTACGTATGTACTGACCGCTTGTTATTTGTATGCTATCAATGTCCGTTAGTATATATCTTGTATAAGTTGAGTTAATAGTATCTTCCAAATAATTGAATGTGTCACCTACGTTTAATCCGAAATCATACATAAGTTTTTCTTTTCCTGTTGGCATAATATTACATATCTGAGTACTATCATTTGTATAATAAACTTTCCTCCCCGATATCCTTAGCCTACCAATATATTTAGGACTCGTTGGCGTTGTTGATGAAATACTACCCAATAGCCTTATGTACACTTTTTTGTATCTATTGCTGTTTATGACAGTATCTCCAAATATTTGATATTCTTCCGCATTTGAACCCGTACCTATGGGTTTGTATTTATCATATATTGTTACATCTTTGAAGCAAACCCATCTTGCACCATCTCTATAAAAACTATCTAGAGGAATTTGTGCTGTTGACAGGTAAAACATAAAAAGCAAAAGAGAAGTCAGTACGGGTTTCATAATTAAGGTATTTACATCAAAAATAACAAATTATATTCTGTGTTATTGCAACATAGTTGTCATAATAACTTTCCAACTAACCTCAATACCCAATGAACAAATAGGGGTAAAACCACATTCATGCGTATTACTGTAAACGCACTGATATGAAAAACAGTCTATTGATAGCGATAATTGCGCTGCTTGTAAATACTGCCTTTGCAACGGGTAAAAACAATACAGATAAGATAGTACTGGCAAATGGTAAGGTACTGCAGGTTACCGTATCAAAAGTTACTACTACACAGGTTGAATATAAATTTGTCGGGGAAACGGTACAGAATGTAGAAGATGTAAACAATATACAAAGCATCACTTTTGCCAATGGTAGGGTACAGGAGTTTTCAAAGCCTACAGATAATAATGTACAGGTAGCATATAGTCCTAAGATATTGATGCAAAACGAAGTAGCGGTGTTGCCTGTTACGTTCATCAACAAAGAAACGGGTATGTCTTCAGATGATAACGCTAAGCTGGCACAAGACAATATCATCAATTTTCTGAACAGAAACAACGCTAAAATATCTCCTCTCTATCTGCAAGAACAACGTCTTACAAACAGTAGCCTCGCCGAAGCTGGCTTACCTATACACAAGCTGGACGAGATGAGTGTAAGGCAGTTGCACGACGCGGTAGGTGCGGAATATATTATTGTCAGCAAGGTATCGTTTTCTACTAATAGAGATTTTTTTAGCAGTTCATCTACCTGGGGCAAAACAGAGCAGAAGGGCAACAAACAAAAAGACCAGAGTTTTGGCATTGCTTCTACAACAGAAAACAAGAATTATTTCTACGAGGTAAAGCTGGAGATTTATCAAAATGGTAAACGTATCTATCAGGCTATCCGCCATCCGTTATTGAATATGGAAAATAGCTGGCAAGATGCCTATGAATACTTGCTGAAACGTACCCCTATATACAGGCGCAAGTAAAGCATAGCAAATAGTTTTCAAACAATCAGCCTCAGGTTTTTTTGAGGCTTTTTTGTATTTTTGCTATAATAAAATAACCAAATGAACCACCAATACCATCAACCCACTGCACTCCTTTGCGCCTCTGTTGTTAAGAAAACGATAGCAACAAAACTTCACTCTGCAAAAATCAGCAACAAACGGCAACAAAACACAGATTTTCATAATAGTATCTAATTGATTATCAAGCCATGTAAATTGTTGCACATAAAAACAACACATACACTATCAATAACTATCAACAAATATGAAAAAAGTAATAAGTATGTGCTTGCCAAATCTCTGTAAAAAGAGGTTCTTTTTTCTTTCTACTTTTTAGTTTATACTTTTGAGTAAGAAGATGTCAGACCAATATATAGTATCGGCACGTAAGTATCGCCCTCAAACGTTTGATACGGTTGTGGGGCAGGAGCATATTACAACCACACTCAAAAACGCCATTCGCCACAATCATCTGGCACATGCGTATTTGTTTTGTGGGCCGCGTGGTGTGGGTAAAACTACCTGCGCCCGCATATTGGCAAAGACTATCAATTGCGAAAACCCAACGGCAGACATAGAAGCTTGTGGTACATGCCCTACCTGTCAGAGTTTTAGCAACAATACATCGTTCAACGTATTTGAACTGGATGCGGCGAGCAACAACTCGGTTGACGACATCCGCAACCTGACAGACCAGGTTCGCTTCGCTCCGCAGCAAGGCAAGTACAAAATATACATCATAGACGAGGTACACATGCTGAGTGCTGCGGCCTTCAATGCCTTTCTTAAGACGTTGGAAGAGCCACCACCTTATGCCATTTTCATCTTGGCAACAACTGAAAAGCATAAGATACTACCCACCATCCTCAGCCGTTGCCAGATATTTGATTTCAAGCGTATTACTACCAACGATATTGTAGCGCACCTCCATGGCATAGCTACCAAAGAAGGCGTTGTAGCGCAGGAAGCAGGGCTGCATGTAATAGCCCAAAAGAGTGAGGGTTGTATGCGCGATGCTCTAAGCATGTTGGACAGGATAGTGAGTTTTACCAACGGTATGCTCACCTATCAAAGCACCATGGAGCATCTGAACCTGCTCGATGCTGACTACTACTTTAAACTGACCGACCACATACTGGCGCAAGATGTGAGCGGTACACTGCTTCAATTAGATGCTGCTTTAGAACGTGGCTTTGAGGGCGATGTGATATTGGAGGGTATGGCAGAACATTTACGCAACCTGCTTTTGTGCAAAGACCCACGTATGGCTAAGTTACTGGATGTACCTGCCGACCACAAGCCCATCTTTCACGAAAAAGCCAACCAGACACCTCCGTCCTTTATCATATCTGCATTGAATGTGGTAAACGATAGCGAGATAAATTATAAAAATGCTACCAACAAACGCCTGCATGTAGAGATGTGCCTCATAAGGCTTTGTTATGTATTGCAGGCAACATCAGTAATTGCTGATGATGTAAAAAAAAACTCTGATGGGGTAGGATTTGTTGCCTCTCCTTTGCCTGCGGCAACACCTTCGCAACCAATAGCAACAAAACCTGTTGCCGAGCAACCCAAAGTAATAGAACTGGCACCACCACCGCAAGATGTTTTGCCTGCAAGTATAGTTGCAGAGCCTGAACCTGAAATGCAACCCTCAAAGCCGGTAGTAGCAGAGCCACCCAAACAGGAAGCTCCGAAGTTTGTGTACAAAAGCGATGGCCCTCCACCGCCCGATGCAGTGTCTACCACAGGCAGACGTATCAGCAAGAGCGTGATAGATCTGGATGCCGTGATAGATGAGGAACTGCGCAAGCAGCAACAAGAACAGAAAGAAGTAACTGCCGAGATGGTAGAATACATATGGACACACTATAAGAATGGGATACCTGTCAACCGCAGCACATATCGTGCAAGCCTTACTATGATGGAAGTTGAGTTTATAGCGCCTGACGAGGTGATAATTGTATGTAAAGACCAGTTTGCTCAACTAAATGCCAATAACGAACGTAATGCGGTAATAGACTACTTCCGAAAGCACTCAGGCTTTCCACTAAGGGTAAGGGTAGAATTGAGGGAAGATATGGTGCTGAAAGAAGAAGTACCTAAGCAACTGAGCAAGCAAGATATGCTGGACGAGATGGTGAAAAAGAACCCATCGCTGGGCAAGCTAAAAGATGCACTTAATATGCAAATAGACTGGTAGATAGTTTTGTATAAGCTAATACTTGTATATGAGTAGTTCGCTAGCCCAATAATTACACTCAGGGTTGCTGCAACAAACCAACATTTGTGTTACTTTTGACACTCAAAAACCAATAACTAAGACACGACTTATGGCCGAAGCGATACGAATGCCGTTGCTGAGCGATACGATGAAGGAAGGTGTAATAGCGGAATGGCACAAAAAAGTAGGGGATAAGGTAAAAAGTGATGATGTATTAGCCGAAGTAGAAACGGATAAAGCTACTATGGAAGTAATGCCATATGTAGATGGTACGTTGTTGTATATAGGTGTAGAGAAAGGCAAAGCAGCTAAAGTAAATGATATTATAGCCATTGTGGGCAAAGCGGGCGAAGATTACAAAGCATTATTGGATAGTGCACCGGCCCAGCCTGCCGCTACACCTACACCCGCTGCAGAAGCACCTAAGGCTACTGCTCCGGCTCCCAAACCGGGTGATGCTACTGTAATACGTATGCCACTGTTGAGCGATACGATGAAAGAAGGCAAGATTGTAGCTTGGAACAAGCAAGTTGGTGATAAGATAAAGAGCGATGATGTGATGGCAGAGGTTGAAACCGATAAGGCAACAATGGAAGTAATGCCTTATGTGGATGGTACACTGCTGTATATAGGTGTAGAAGCCGGTAATGCTGCTAAGGTAAATGACATCATAGCCATCGTAGGCAAAGCTGGTACGGATGTAACTCCTTACCTGAATGAAGCACCACCTGCCGCAACACAAGCTGCTGCATCTACACCAGCACCCGTTGCTGTCAGTGCAGCACCTGTAGCTGCAAGTACTGCTACAAATACTACCGATGAAAGAGTAAAAGCATCGCCATTGGCTAAGAGCCTGGCAAAGAGCAAGGGTATAGACCTGCATACTGTTAGCGGTTCTGGTCCTAATGGACGTATTGTAAAAGATGATATAGAAAACTACCAGCCATCTGTTGCTGCACCTGCTAAGGCTGCTAGTACATTTATACAGGCAGCACATGTAGGGCAAGAGGGGCATACAGATAAGCCGCTGTCTCAAATGCGTAAGGTAATAGCCCAGCGCCTGAGCGAGAGTAAGTTTACTGCACCGCACTTCTACTTGCGTATGACGGTAACGATGGACAAAGCGATGGAAGCACGCAAAGCCATTAACGATGTATCGCCTGTTAAAGTATCTTTCAACGACCTGATAATAAAAGCCTGCGCGATGGCTCTGCGCCAGCACCCCGATGTAAACAGCAGCTGGATGGGTGACTTCATCCGCCACAACCAGCATATACATATTGGTAGCGCGGTGGCTATTGAAGATGGATTGATAGTGCCTGTTGTAAAGTTTGCCGATCAGAAGTCATTATCGCAAATAGCGGCTGAGGCTAAAGAACTGGCAGACAAAGCAAAGGCTAAAAAGCTGCAACCACAAGAGTTTACAGGCAATACGTTTACTATCTCCAACCTCGGCATGATGGATATAGATGAGTTTACAGCCATCATCAACCCGCCCGATAGTTGCATACTGGCAGTAGGTAAAATTGTACCAACACCCGTAGTAGAAAACAATCAGGTAGTAGTACGCCAGTTACTAAAGCTAACCCTTAGTTGCGACCACAGGGTAGTAGACGGTGCAGTAGGCGCACGTTTCCTGCAAACACTGAAAACGCATTTGGAGAATCCGGTAACGATGCTTGTGTAACTTTCAAACTGCTTTAGGTATTATATTAAGACATCCTGTAGGGTGTCTTTTTTTGTTGGATAGCTCAATACCTCGTCTCCATAATACTGCGGATGATGAGCATACATACCTCGCGCTGGTAAGCGGGGTCTTTTGCCAGTTTTACATCTTGCGGGTTGGTAACATGGCCGTAGTATACCATTACAGAGGGTACACTGTTACGCTTCAGTATTACGGCTTCTTTATCTTCTATTTGCGATTTATTGCCATTTACTCTCTCTAGCCCTTTTGCAATTCTCTCTGCAAGTGTTTTACTAATACCAGAGCTTACTGCTCTGCTATAATAATAAAGTTTGTTGCCTCTTGTTGATGCAGTCTTGTCCTTATCCATGTGCAGTGATACGTAGTAGTATTTTATGTTTTTATCAGTCTTAAAGCCACTACGTTGCTCGTGGGTGAGTGTTTGTTCTTTCTTTGTCCGCGTCATTATGGTTTCCATACCATTTTCCTGTGCGTACTTTTGTAAAGCTTCTGCCATTAGTAAGCAAAGGTCGCTCTCCTTTTCACCTGCTTTGTTTTTAGCACCAAAATCTTTGCCGCCATGCCCCGCGTCTATTATCAACTTTATCTTTTGGCTGTAAGTATTGGTACCTGTCAGTATCAATGCCAATAATGCTATCAGTATCTTTTTCATATCAATTTATTACAATGCATTAGCAGGAGTAAAAGTACAGGTTCTTTTAAAAACAAAAGAAGCCGCCTGATAGACAGCTTCCTTATAAATATAGTTGGCGCCTATTCTGTTATTGCTTTCACAATAAGCATGGCAACTTCTTGTTGTGTAGCTTTTTGTTTAAGTCTTTTTAAGTCTTGTTGGTTTGTAATATACCCAGGTTCTACTAACACTGCGGGCACTTTACTATTTTTAACTACCATTGCTTTACAGTCGTCATCAATCACAGTGCCTATTAGACTTATTGCATTAAATCCATTCATTAATTTATTCGCTAAGTTCTGTGCCTCGACAGCCGTTTGGGTATTGCGGTTGTAGCGTACAACAGCACCGGAAGCATTACCGGTATTATCAGCATTCATATGAAACGATATGAAGTATGATTTAATACCATTTTCGGGCTGATAGTTATTACGGTCTTGGAGTGCTACATATTCATCTTCGCTACGCACCATCACTACTTCTATGTCTTTTTGCATGGCATACTGTTGCAAGGCTTGTGCAAATTGCAGGCATAGTTCGCTTTCTGTTTCACCTGATTGAATTGTTGCACCTGCATCTTGTCCGCCATGGGCAGCATCTATTATTAGTTTTATCTTATCTGCTTTCGCATTAAACGACAAGCTCAATAATGATAATAACAGAATTGATAGTTTTTTCACAATAGCGAATTTTATAATAACTCAATTTAAGAAAAAATCATTTAGTATCTGCATTAAAATCCGGTAAAGCCTTTTTATACATTAAGATTATCGTCAGGATGATAGCCAAAACAATCGTCATTACACGGTATACATTGCCTGTATTGTTGAGTAATACATTGGTTCCCATATTCGTTATGACAAAAGCAAGGTTCATAAATATGTGCATGAACATAGGGAACCATATATTCCACTTCCACAATCTGTAAAACACTACAAAGCCAATGCCTGCAATGCTGGTAAGAAAGAATATAGTGATTGCGTCTGTAGCATTATCTGCCTGATATAGATGCCCCCAGCCAAAAATAAGTGATGATATAAGTGTCGCAGGAACAATATGCCAGCCTGCCAGCCGTACTAATAAGCCTACAATAAATGCCCTGAATACAAGTTCTTCGAAAACACCCGCCCAAACCGATGTTAAGAGTATATCTTTTGCGGTTATCATATGGTTTAATCCAAGAGATATACTACCACCTATGAGCATTGGCGAAGCGCATAATAGCGCCCACAAAGCTGTTTGAAAATATGGCTTATTTGCACCAAGTATGGTAGCGGTTTTACTTACAGAGAAAGAACATAAAGCCCATGTTGTGATGATGCTGATAAGAAATATCTGCGATTGTATTAGTATGTTTCGGATATCTGACGGTATCGTATTGTATTTTTCTACTCCAAATACAATATAAGCAAGCATGTACTTCAGCGTATAGTTTAGCGAAGCCACCAATAGTATAACTAATGATATCAGGAGCTTTTTTTTCAATAAAGACTATTTCTTTTTCTTTTTACCAAATTCTATCGTAGTACTGCTGCCTTGTACGCGTCCACCGTTATCATAATTTATTGTATTGGTAGCTTTTGTGCCGCCATTGCCTAAGTTGTATTGCTGTGATTGCTGATTGAGCATACCTCCCTCACCATACTGCCTGCCGTTGGGTGAGGTTGTAATGTTGTTAGCTTTGTAGTTATTAGGGTTGACACTGTCAACCGCTTGTACTTGTGCAGGCTGCTGGGATTCTTTCAATAACTGTGCATTGCTCTTTTTGGCAGGTAGAGCAGGTTTGCCAGGATCGCGGCTTAGGTCTACTTGTGCAGATGCAAGTTGTACGCTGCCAATTGCCAATAAAGTAAAGAGTGCTTTCATATACTTATGTTGTATGTACATAAAGTTATACTAATTGGCTATAATAAGTTTTAGGTTGCTACTATTTTGAAAATTTTAAGATTCAGATGTTTGGATTGTTTAGTAAGATATGTTTACTTTGTATTTCAAAGTGCTTTATATGCAGGATGACAAAGTAGCATCGTTAGAAACCTTGAAGGATATACATGGTATCATGGAACGCTCCAGCAGGTTCTTATCACTTAGCGGATGGAGTGGGGTTGGGCTGGTTGTACCGCGCTGGCTGGGGCTGCGATTGCCAGATGGTGGCTTAGTGACATACCGTATTTATATACCGGCATATATAAGGACTCTGCACCGTTTACTGAAATGCCTGCAGATTATCACGTCATCCTTTACAAGTTTGTATTGCTGGCAATGGGAGTATTGTTTGTAGCATTGGCCGGTGGCTACTATTTTACTTATCGCAAAGCAAAGAAAGATGGAGTGGCTATGTGGAACGGTTCATCTAAACGAATGTTTATGGAGCTGGCCATACCATTATGTGTGGGCGGTATATTTGCCTTCGCGTTTTTATGGCACGGGCTGGAACTGTACATCGCCCCGATATGCCTGGCATTTTACGGGCTTGCACTGATAAATGGTAGTAAATACACACTTTCAGACATACGGTATCTGGGTATAGCAGAGGTTGTACTGGGCTGTCTATGCTTGTTTGTGAGAGGGTACGGATTGCTATTGTGGGCAACAGGCTTTGGTGTGCTGCATATACTATATGGCATTGTTATGTGGCGGAAATACGATACTAAATAAAGAAGGGCGATAGTGATAGAACACCTGAATAAATTGTTTGATAGCAGGATACGCATAGGTATCATGAGCGCGTTGATGGTGAACGACACCATCAGCTTCAACGATCTTAAAACCCTGCTGGATGTAACGGATGGTAACCTTGCCACCCACCTGAAAACATTGGAAGAGAATAACTACTTAAAAGTGCAAAAGGGGTTCATTGGCAAAAAAACGAATACTACCTACACCATAACACGTGTAGGAGAAACTGCTTTCAGAAACCATTTACAGGCATTGGAAAAAATCATCAACGGATTGGGTTGATATATTTTTTTGTCCTTACACTTTTAAAAACAAAGTACTTTTTAAATATAAACAAATATGCAAACACCAGACATTGACAAAGCCCCCGGCTTTTATGAAAGAAACAGAAACCTCATCAAAGGCTTCCTGATTGGTTTTTTGATACTGCTGATGCTGATACCCGCCGCATTGGTATCGGACTTGGTATACGAAAGGCAGTTGCGGCAACAACAAGTGGTAGAAGAAGTAAGTGGTAAATGGGCCAATGGACAAACAGTAACAGGACCTGTATTACAGATACCTTACAAGGCAACCGTAGTACAAGATGGCAAAACCACCCTGCAAACATCATACATCTACTTGCTGCCCGAAACGCTAAGCATCAATGGCAAGGCTGTGCCCGAAGTAAGGCACAGAAGCCTGTACACTGTAACGCTCTATAGAGCAGATATGAAGCTGGACGGGCATTTCAATTATGCAGAGGTAGAGAAGCTGCACATTGCTCCTGAGAATATTATGTGGGGCGATGCCAAGTTGGTAGTGGGTATTGACGATGCGCGAGGATTGGAAGAAGAAGTAGTGCTGCAATGGGATAGTGCCAAGAAACCTATGGAAGCGGGTACTGCCAATACCGGAGTGCTGCAAACAGGGCTGAACACAGCAGTGAGCATTAACCCTGCGGTCAACAATCGTTTTGTCATCAACCTGAAACTGAAAGGCTCATCAAGATTGTATTTTACACCGGTAGGAAAAACAACCGAAGTAGCATTACAATCTACGTGGAAGGCACCTGCGTTTGACGGACAGTACCTGCCTGATAGAACAGCGAATATTACAGAAAAAGGCTTTGACGCGCATTGGAAAGTGTTACAAGTATCAAGAAGCTACCCGCAATGCTGGACAGATGGCAACAACCATGAGATAGATAATTCATCATTTGGTGTGAAGCTGATACAGCCTGCGGATGGCTATGCTAAAACAGAGCGAAGCGTTAAGTATGCTATCTTGTTTATAGCACTCACGTTTACCGTGTTTTTCTTCATAGAGATATTGCAGAAAAAGCAAGTACACCCCTTGCAATACCTGTTGGTTGGTTTTGCTTTGTGCATTTTCTATACGCTGCTATTATCTATATCCGAATACACGGGCTTCAACCCTGCCTATGCAATAGCGGCTACCGCTACCGTTACACTGATAGGCACGTATGTGTGGGGTATATTCAAAGCGTTTAAGATAGCAGCTGGTTTTATAGTATCGCTGGCGGGCTTGTATGGCTACATTTTTGTACTGATACAACTGGAAGATTATGCGTTGCTATTCGGCAGCATTGGTTTGTTTGTAATACTGGCTGTCATCATGTATTACTCTCGTAAGATAGACTGGTACAACACTGGTAGAAAATAACAATAAATAACATTGTTAACTATAAAAAAGAAAATTATGCAGAATCAACTAAAAAAACCGATGAGTAACAGGCTAGCAGGCATACTTATCACGGCGTCTTTACTATTACTTACTCCAATGGTATTTATGCTGTTTACTAATGAAGTAAACTGGACAGGCTTTGATTTTTTTATTTGGGGTATATTGCTGTTTGGTACAGGTATAATATGTGAGATAGTATTGAGGAAGGTAAAATCTTTGCAACAGCGCTTTGTATTGTGTGGTATTATTTTGGTAGTATTTTTCCTTATTTGGGCAGAATTGGCAGTTGGTATTTTCGGGACAAGGTTTGCAGGTAGCTGATCTATTACTAGTATAGCATTACTGAATAGCGCACATAAAGGAGCCACACTTAACAAAGAGCCGATAGCATATCAAGATTATGGTTTATAGTGAATGTGTATATAACTTTATGAGCATAATGCACCTGATTTATGAAAACTGCTATATCATCATTAGTAATAATTCTATTACTGACTAATTGTGCTAAAAAAGAATGTAGAGAAGGGAATTTATTATCAAATCAGATAAACCTCTATTTCGTATTGCCTGTAAAAGTATACCCAGCCAAAGATACTTTTAAGATTGGTGATACCTTATGGATTGAACAAGAGTTTAGTGACCAATTAGCTAATATAAATAGCGGCAAGACGTATAAATTAGCAAACTTCGACTTTACTATGGGAATGAGTATTGATGATTTAAATAAGCCGGATTTTGCAACGTACCCTAACCCTAAAATAGTTGCGTTTATGGGAAGAATAGGGGGAGAAAATGGTAATGATTTTATACATGAATATCAAAATAATATATACCGATTTAAAGCCGCATTCATTATAGAACGGAAAGGTTTTTACAAAATTGGTTTTGGTGGGTCGCCCAGAGAAGGTAAGGGCTCAGTTTCTGGTATTACTACGTGTAAGAATGAATACTATGACTTTGATTATACAGTTAATAATAAAGGCGACAACAACTATGAAATGTTACAATTTTCAGTTGCAAACACTTTTAAAAATTATAGTTTAGATAGATTTAATAAAGAGGGTTCTTATTGTTTCATTGTAAAATGAGGTGTGTTAACGTAGTTGTAAATTTTTTATTACTCTCAGCTATCAGTTGTGGCAAAAAGAAAGATTGTGGTGGTGGGTTAGGCTCTAATCAAATTAACTTGCATTTTCAATTGCCAGTAAAAATATATCCATTAAAAGATACTTTTAGCGTTGGTGATACTATATGGATTGAACAAGAGTTTAGTGACAATTTACAAAATACTCAAAACAATAAATACTATACCTTACGCAATTTTGATTTTAAAATAAGCTATAGCTTCATTGATTTAAACCAAATTGGTAGCAGAACAATTACTAATCCTAAAATAGTAGTTTACACAGGGTCTAATACACAAGAAAACTCAACAAAGGTTGGTTTTAAATATGAGAATAATACTTACCGATATAAGGCAGCGTTTATTGCACAACAAAAAGGATTATTTCTGTTAGAATTCGGGAGTACGATGTCAGAGGCTAAAGGAAGTAATACTGGTGTGACACAATGTGAAAATGAGTATTACCAAATTACGTTTTATAATAATGAGCAAGCTAACTGCAATTTTGAGTTTCTGAAAAAATCTGTTGATAAGTTCTATCAAGATAGGTCTTCGGATTTGTTTAACAGCGCCGGTAGTTATGCGTTCTATGTGAAATAGTGCTGCCTGATGTACATAACGAAAGCCGCCCTCAGTTGAGAGCGGCTTTCTAAATATGGTTAAATAAGTACTAAGGCTATAAGAACTGATAAGTCTTAGTCTATAGAGGCTGTGTTATTTTGCAGCAAGGAAGTCTTTTACTTTATCCTTGTGCATCATTTGCTCTTTGAAAGTGTAAGCACCGGTCTTCGGGCTGCGAACAGCTTTTATCACTTTCGTATAGTTTTTAGCTTCCGCTGCCAGCTTCGGGTCTTTCTTAATCGCGGTTTTAGCTGCTTTTGCCATAACTCAAAAAATATTTTAAAATAAGATTATTTAA
>CALESY010000110.1 GCA_937919945.1 uncultured Chitinophagaceae bacterium
AATTGTTTGCTTTTTTGTCAACCGATTAATGTAAGGGAATTGCTACTTGTTAATTATCAATATGTTTTAAATAAAACTATTTTCGTTTTGTTGCATTTTGTTGCCATTTTCAAAATATGCAATCATTGTTGCTTTAGTATTAAATATTGTAAAAAATACCATAACAAATATACGCTATTTTTTAATAATATCCAATTTTACGAGATCTATAGTAATGTCATTTTGTAAACAGGGCAACAGGTTCTACATTTAGGCATACATTGGCCGACAGCAAAATGCACAGAAAATGATAACGCCAGATTTTTCGGATATACAGTTGAAGCTGCGCAAAGAAGATGGCAGAACGCAAGTGTTTGATACTGTGCGTTGCAAATGGGTAGTATTGACTCCTGAAGAGCATGTAAGGCAGTACTTGTTGCAATACCTGATACATAAGCTACAATACCCTGCAACACTGATAGCCGTAGAAAAACAGGTAATGCTTGGTAAATTGCCTAAGCGATTTGATATAGTAGTGTATAACAGAGAGCATATGCCATGGCTGTTGGCAGAATGTAAAGCCCCTGAGGTGGCAATTACAGATACTGTGCTCAACCAATTGTTGCAATATCAGCACAGCCTGCAATGCAGGTATTGGGTATTGTGCAACGGACATAGCTTTTTTTGTGCAGATGCTGCAAATAATGCATCTGTCAAATGGTTAGAAACCCTGCCTGCCTATGATGGCTGAGTATCGGGTGCTGTTCATTAGCTCTACAGCTTTGCGTATTACATTATCATCCCACACGGTTACTGCATAATAACCATTATCCCGATACAAGATGCGAGCCAACTGTGCCTTCAACTGCAGGCGGAAGTATGCATGATTGGTTTTATTGCGTAATACACGTTCGATAGTTTTGCGGAAGACAGGTTCCTGCATTTTCAAAAAGTTGGTTACCAATTCTTCTCCATCTACAGCCTGTATAAAACTTGCTACAGTATTATATTTCTGCCATGCTGCCCTATGTTGCAAGTAGTAGTTCCACACTACACGGTAGGCATCTTCGCTGTATACCATATTGCTGAGACCGGGTGTAAGCCGTGCAGTATCGTATGGTACAAACACATCGGGCTTGATGCCGCCGCCACCAAATACTACCCGTTTGTTGGCTGTGTAGTAGCGTGTAGTATCTTCAGCCAGCAGGCTGTCTCTGCCGTTGAGCACATCATATTCAAAACGTTTGATAAATGCTTCTTCGTAGGCATCGCGCCCTTCGGCATAACTACGCTGTATGCTTCTGCCCGATGGTGTATAGTATTTGGCAATCGTCAGGCGTATGGCCGCACCATCATCCATTTCATATTGTTCCTGTACAAGCCCTTTGCCAAAGCTACGCCTGCCCACAATGATGCCCCTATCCCAATCTTGTATAGCACCGGCAAGTATTTCACTGGCAGATGCCGCACCTTCATCAATCAGTATAGCCAGTTTGCCTTTTTCAAAACCGTTTCGCCCGTTGGTTTTGTAGTCGGTACGTTTGCTGTGCAGCCCTTGTGTATATACTACCAATTTGCTGCCGGCTAATAGTTCATCTGCAATATGCTGGGCAGCCTCAAGATAGCCACCGGGGTTTTGGCGCACGTCTATCACTAATTGCTCCATTCCTGCTTGTTCGAGGTTTTTGAGCGCACGTGTAAACTCATTGTAGGTAGTGGCACTGAAGCGGTTGATTTTTATATACCCCGTCTTTCTGTCAAGCATCAGATGAGCTTCCACACTGTATACGGGTATTTCGCCTCGGGCTACGTTTACCTGTTTCAATATATTTTCGGGTGTCTTCAGTGTTACGGCTACTTTACTGTTTAGTTGGCCTTTCAGCATTTTTACAATTTGCTCGCTAGGTATAGCTTTTCCTGCTACTATACTATCGCCCACCCGTATCAACTTGTCGCCGGTTGCAATACCCACTTTGGCTGCAGGGCCATCAGGTATTACAGATGTAATGTTGATGGTGTCGTCGAATACATGAAAGCCTACGCCTATACCATAAAAACTGCCATCCAGTTTTTCATTTTCTTCTTGTAGCTCGTCTGCAGGAATATAATTTGTATGAGGGTCTAAGCGGCTTAGGATGCCATTCACGGCATCTGTGTACAAATCTTCTGCATTAATACTATCAACGTATTTTTCTTTAACAAGGTCAATTATCTGCTCGAGCCTGTCATTACGTTCTATAACGGTTTGAATATCCCTTTTGCCACGTAGTGTATCGCGCAGGTTGAAGCCCAGCGCCATACCGCCCACCATTACTATTGAAAAAAACAGGGGTGTCCATACTTTGAAGCCCCCCGGTTGCCTGTCGCTCATTTGACCGAAAAAAGATGGGCAAAGTTAGGTGCAATTAATGATTAAATAATACACATAAACCTATGAGTGTGCATGATTAACAAAACAGTATTAGGAAAATGAGAGGCTAAACCGCAAATTTGTGTACAAATCTTCCCTCGATTATGCCATCTATACTACTTGCAGATAGCGGATCAACCAAAACAGACTGGTGTTTGCTTGCAAAAGGTAAAAAGCCACTACGTTTTACAACCGGGGGCATCAACCCGCATTTGCAAACGAAGGATGATATACTGCTATTGCTACGGGAAGAGTTGGCATGGAACCCTAAAAAGCACCAAGCAGAGCGTGTAGTGTATTACGGAGCCGGAGCAGGCAGTAGTGCTAAGCAGCAGGAAATAACAAAGGTAATCAGACAGTTTTTCGGTATAAATGCAGTAACGGTACATGGCGATATGATGGCTGCGGCCAGGGCACTGTGTGGCGACCAAAAAGGTATGGTGAGCATATTGGGGACAGGTAGTAATTGTTGCTACTACAACGGTAAAAAAATTGCAGAACAAAAACCATCTCTCGGGTATATAGCCGGCGATGAGGGTGGTGGCAACTACATAGGTAAGCGTGTATTGCAATACTACGCATATAATACTTTTGATGCTGAGCTAAAGCTGGCATTTGAGCAGCTATTTGGTAATGACATACAGCAGATAATACAAAAGCTGTACAGCACGACTTTCCCTAACCGCTACCTGGCAAGCTTTGTGCAACTACTGGCTGCTACGCGTGGGCACTACATGACTGAAAACATCATTGAAGACTGCCTGAACGATTTTTTTCATCATCATATATTGAAGTATCGCAATAGCTGGAAGTTGCCGTTATACTTCACAGGTAGTGTGGCATACGAATTCAAAGACGTAATAGCAAACCTTTGTAACCAATATGAGTTGGATTTAGGTATCATCAGCAAAAGCCCTATGGATGGGCTAATAGCGTTTCATAAAAACGAGTTGTAATGATTAATTGAATACCCATAGCTTTTCCAGTTTATATTCTTTGCCATCTTTAGCAAATAATATAAATACTCCACTTGTCGTATTTATGCACCAAGCATCGTAGTCATGCTTATAGACATTACTTTCGTAAGAAATATTTAATGTTTTCAACATTTCTTCAGCTTGTATATGGGTTAATTCATTTGTCCATTGACCTATAGATAACTCTAGTGGTGAATTATCAGCAGGCATTGTTGCTGTTGTGTAAGACATGCCAATTAATTCAGCATCTTTATCCTTACTACTAAAATGAAACTCAATGTAAGAGTATTTGTATATACGAGGATATTTGCTTTTTTCAGGATAACACCAATTTGTTTCGCCTAATAAGTTGATTAATTCTTTTCGGCTAATACCCAAGTGGACATGCTCAAATTGACCATGTTGTAGAAAATATTCGATATTTTCTTTAATAGTTTCCATTAAGGCATTGCCGCTATTAATCGTTTAGTATAATCGTGATGCGGTTGTTGTAATACTTGTGTAGCATCGCCCGCCTCTACAATATGCCCTGCCTGCATTACCATTACACGGTGGCTGATGTAGTGTACTACGTTCAGGTCGTGAGAGATGAACAGGTAAGTAAGGTTGAATTCTCTTTGCAGGTCTTTCAGCAGGTTCAGTATCTGTGCCTGCACACTTACGTCCAATGCCGAAACACTTTCATCGCATATCAGTAATTGCGGGCGTAGTGCCAATGCGCGTGCTATGCCAATGCGCTGCCTTTGCCCCCCGCTGAACTGGTGGGCATAACGCTTCATGCTATCGGCAGGTAGCTGCACCATATCTAGCAGGCGTTGTGCTTCTTTTTTCAATTCGCTGTGTGGTACTATACTGTGCGTACGCATAGGTTCCATCAGCATATCACCAACCGTCATCCGTGGATTGAGTGATGCATAGGGGTCTTGAAATATCATCTGTATCTGCCTGCGGATGCGCACCCATTCTTTTTGCGGTAGCATGGCAAGGTCTTCTTTATTGAAGATGATCTGCCCTTCATGAACAGGCAATAAACCCATCAGGCTACGGCTGATGGTGCTCTTGCCGCAACCGCTTTCGCCCACCAAGCCCAGCACTTCACCACGCTTCAGTTCAAAGCTTACATCATCTACTGCTTTGAAATAGTTGACAGGCCTGCCCAGCCAGTCTTTGTTTTCGGTAAACCATACGCGCAGGTTGTTTACATGTAGCACTGTATCGCCAATGGGTACATCTGTGTTATATATAGTAGCAGGTGGTTCGCCTTGCAAAAAATCTGCTACTACGGGCAGGCGTTTACCTTTGTTATCTGCATTGGGTTTGCAGGCCAGCAGTGCTTTGGTATAAGCGTGTTGCGGGTTTTGCAACACATCTGTAGCCTTACCATATTCCATCACCTCGCCTTTGTACATCACCAATACATCATCGGCTATTTGTGATGCCAGTGCCAAGTCGTGCGTAATGAATATCATGGCAGTGTGATGTTCGGTCTGCAACTCTTTCATCAATGCTATCACCTCCTGCTGCACGGTAACATCTAATGCGGTGGTAGGCTCGTCAGCTATCAGCAGCACAGGGTTGTTGCACATAGCCATTGCAATCATCACTCTTTGCTTCTGCCCGCCCGATAGTTGGTGCGGATAACGGTCGTAGAGTTTTTCGGGGTTGGGTAGCTGCACTTTGCATAGCCAGTCTATGGCTTGTTGTTTAGCTGTGGCTTTGTCTATTGACTGGTGTGTAAGTATAGCTTCTGCCAGTTGCTTACCTATTTTCATTACAGGGTTCAGCGAGCTCATAGGCTCTTGAAACACCATGCCCATCGCTTTGCCACGTAGCTGCTGCCACAATGCATTATCCGCATCAGACAGATTGTGGGTTTGCAATTGTAAGCTGCCCTGCACACTCGCTTCTTTTGGTAATAAGCCCATCAGCGATAATGCCGTGAGCGATTTACCGCTGCCACTCTCACCCACAATGGCAAGCGTTTTACCCTGCCCGATAGCAAATGAAATACCATTGACAGCAACAAAACCGCCGAAAGAGATTTTGAGGTTGGAGGCTTGTATGATGTAGTTTGTGCTCAATATTATTTAAAACTTCAAATGTTTAACCGTATGCCCGTTGTTGATGAGTTGTTTCAGTGAGTCTATGCCTATGCTCAGGTGGGCATCTACGTATTTTTTGGTAACACGGGTATCGCTGGCGGCGGTTTTTACCCCTTCGGGTATCATCGGTTGGTCGGATACTAAGAGCAGCGCACCTGTTGGTATTTTGTTGTAAAAGCCAACTGAAAAAATAGTGGCGGTTTCCATATCTATAGCCATAGCGCGTATGCGGCGCAGGTATTCTTTAAAGTCTTCATCATGCTCCCACACGCGGCGGTTGGTGGTATAGACGCTACCAGTCCAGTAGTCGCGGGCATGGTCGCGGATGGTTGTAGATATTGCCTTCTGCAAGGCAAATGCAGGTAGGGCAGGTACTTCGGGCGGAAAATAGTCATTGCTTGTACCCTCGCCACGTATAGCAGCGATGGGCAATATCAGGTCGCCCACTTTATTTTTCTTCTTCAGTCCGCCACACTTACCGAGAAACAACACTGCTTTGGGCTCAATGGCTTTGAGTAAGTCCATCATAGTTGCGGCACTGGCACTACCCATACCGAAATTGATAATGGTAATACCATCGGCAGTAGCGCAGGGCATTGGCTTATCTGCACCAATTACTTTTACATTATGTATCTCTGCAAAGCGGGTAACATAATTGCTGAAATTGCAGAGCAGTATGTATTGCCCGAAGTCTTTCAACGCCATGCCGGTGTAGCGTGGCAGCCAGTTCCGTACTATCTCGTCTTTCGTCTTCATCTTACTTAAAGTTACGAAAACAGGGGCTAATAACTTTCAGGTCTATCCCACTAACATCTTCCCAACCACTTTGTCTATCGGCAGAGTGAAAGTATCATCATCTATATCGCTAAGAGGCAACCAGTAGGTGCGTTCTTCGGGTACGTTGTTAGTAATAGTCGCTGTTGCATCACCTGATACTAAGTAGTATATACTGATGACTTGTGAATCATCAAAAGCAGAGTGCTGAAAAAAATCGGTCGTGTAAAAATGAGATAAGACTTCAATCTCTAGGTTCAGTTCTTCCATCCATTCGCGTTGCAGGCAGGCTATAGTACCCTCGCCCCAATCCAATCCACCACCGGGAAACTTAATGACTTTTCGCCCGCGTATCAACTCTTCATTTACCAACACCTGCCCGTTGTGCAGCCACAAACCATACACCCGTATATTGAAACGTTTGACAGTCTGCATCAAAACCAACGCTTCTTATTGAAATAGAATACTACCAATACGGATACCAGCAAAGCTATGAGTATAGGCAGGTAGAAGCTGTACGTACCATGTGCGAAAGGTATCTCTACGTTCATGCCAAACAAGCTGGCTATAAGCGTAGGTATGGAAATCATAATTGTAATACTGGTAAGGCGTTTAATAACGAGGTTCATGTTATTGTTGATGATGCTGGCAAAAGCATCCATGGTACTGCTGAGGATGTTGGTATATGTATTCGCCATCTCCAAGGCTTGCGAAAACTCTACTATCAAATCGCTTAAAAATTCACGCTCTTCTTCATCGCAGTTCAGGAAGTTGGTACGCTCCATTTTCATCAGCAGCAGTTCATTACTACGCAAGGCAGTAACAAAATATACCAGACTTTTTTGCACACGCATCAGGTACAGTAATTCTTCATTACGGTTACTATCGTATAGCTTTTGCTCCAGTATATTGCGGCTGTGGTTTATTTCTTTCAGCACTTCCATAAAGTCCATCACCACTTTCTCAAAAATCTTCAGCACCATCATATTCGGGCGTTCGGGATGGCGCTTGGCAAACGTATTCAGAAAGCGGCGAATAGCCACATTCTCAAATGAGTTAACAGTTACTACCTGATTGCGCTCATTGATGATGATGGATATCGGGATGGTAACATAATCGGCATCGCCCTCGTTCAGCGACTTATTGTCAACAGGTGTTTTAAGGATGATGAGTTTTACGCCGTCCTCAATTTCGTAACGGGCACGCTCTTCAATATCCAATGTATCGGTTAGTAAATCGCGTGGAATAGTAAGGGAGCGAGAGAGGTTATCAATCTCGTTTTCCTGAAAGGGCGGCGTAACATTTATCCAGTTGGCACCCTCTGGCTGCTGTATTTCCAGCGTCTGGCGGTTGATGTTTTTGAAGTATTGAACCATTGCTCCGGCAGGGGGGTGTTTAAAAATGTGTTTCAAAGGTAATAAAAGCCCCTCATAAATCCCTGCCCGCGATACGCTTGCTATCACACAGAACATCATATAAATAAACAAAACCGAAAACATATATAATAAAATATACGCTGCCGCTTGGGGGTAGCAGCATGGGGTATTATCTTTGCCTTATGAATCCGAAAAAGTTGATGACACTGGATGAGTTTACCATCCGTGAAACAAGAAAATTTCCACAAGCTACAGGCGAACTCTCAGCGCTATTAAGGGATATAGGACTAGCATGCAAACTGATAAATAAACAAGTACTGAAAGCCGGGCTTGTTGATATACTGGGCAAGCACGGTGCTACTAATGTGCAGGGCGAGGAGCAAATGAAGTTGGATATATATGCTGATGAAACCCTGATAAACGTACTGCAAAATAGTGCTGACTGCGCAGGTATCGCTTCTGAAGAAAATGATAATTTCATCAGCTTTGATGATGAATGGTCTGTGAACTCAAAATATGTAGTACTGTTCGATCCATTGGATGGCTCTTCTAATATTGATGTGAATGCCCCAATAGGTACTATCTTTTCCATATACCGCAGGGTAAGCGAGTTGGGTAAACCATGCACCGCGGCAGATTTTCTGCAACCAGGCAATAAACTAATGGCAGCGGGTTATGTCATCTACGGTAGCAGCACCATGTTGGTATATGCTACCAAGGCAAGTATTAATGGTTTTACTTTAGAGCCATCTATTGGTGAGTTTTGCCTCAGCCACCCGAATATGAAGTGTCCTGAAAAAGGTAAGATATATTCCATCAATCAGGGCAATACTGTAAAATACCATGAGGGTACTAAAAACTTCCTCAACTACTGCATGGAAAGTAATAAAGAAGAAGGCCGCCCATATTCGCAACGCTATATCGGCAGCATGGTGGCAGACATGCATCGCACCCTCATCAAAGGTGGCATCTTTATGTACCCTGCAGATAAAAGCAATCCCAATGGTAAGCTACGCCTGCAATATGAGTGCAACCCTATGGCCTTTCTTGTAGAGGCAGCAGGTGGTATGGCAAGCACGGGTTATAGCACCGTATTGGAAGTAAATCCTACGGAACTGCACCAGCGTGTGCCCATTTATATTGGTTCAAAAAACTTAGTTGAAAAAGCGCTAGAATTTGAAACTGCAGCCACAACGGTAGCATGACTTTATTAATAAACATTGTAAAAACAGCCCGCATAAAGCGGGCTGTTTTTGTTAACGATTTTGCTATATGAAAAAGTATTTAGAAATTTGTCTAATTAACTAAATATCTAAATGGATAAGTTATTCAAAGCCCTGAACGACCAGACGCGCAGAGATATATTGGAGCTACTGAAAGCTAAAGAACGAACGGCAGGCGATATTGCGGAACACTTCAACATATCAAAGCCCAGTATCTCTCACCACCTCGATATATTAAAACAAGCAGGCCTGATAGAGGCAGATAAACAAGGGCAGTTTATCTATTACTCGCTGAACACTACCGTGGTGGATGAGTTTTTAAAATGGTTGGTGCAATTAACACCTGCCGCTAAAAAACGTAAAACTGTAAACAATGCAAAACGCTCGTACATATAAGCAACTAATAATAACCATCATCATACTGCTGCCATTAGCGTACGTTGCCTTCAAATGGAGTTTCTTTCCGGACGTTATGCCGTTGCACTATAATATACAAGGTGAGGTAGACAGGGTAGGAGGTAAGAAAGAGTTTTTGTTGGGAGTAATTATCATCACAGTCGTAAATCTGCTGACATACCTGCTCATCAGTAATATTCATAAAATAGACCCCAAGCGTGCAAAGGCAGACCAATCAGCGACGTTTGATAAACTGGCAATGGGTGTAAGCCTTTTTCTGACAGCTATTAACATAATTATTATTGCTGACGGCATCAGTGAAGGGAAAAGTATGGCAGATAAAGCTATTATACCTTTGGTAGGTTTGTTACTCGCTTTTGTAGGCAATTATATGAACAATATTAAACCCAATTATTTTGCAGGTATCCGCCTGCCGTGGACATTGAATGATGAAAATAACTGGAAGCAAACACATCGCATTGCAAGCCATTTATGGGTTGCAGGTGGTATTACCATATGTATTGCATCTCTTACCGTTAAGCCTGTCGTTGCAGGTATTGTTTTAATTATTGCAGTAGTATGTATGGTTGCAATACCGGTTGGTTATTCATATTCATTATTCAAAAAAACAAAAGAAGCAAAACGATAATATGCAGAAATTATATTGTACGCTATTATTAGCGGTATGTACCGTAGCAGGGTATGCGCAAAGCCCGGCAATAGGCAACTGGGAAGGCGAAATGAATGCAGGGCAGAAAGTGCGTTTGGTATTTCGTGTGAAACAAGCGGATGGTAAACTATCAGCAACGATGGATAGCCCCGATCAGGGCATTACGGGCATACCAGTAGCAAACACAAGCATGAATGGCGATAGTGTTTTATTCGACCTAAGTAATGCCGGTATACAATATACAGGCTTGCTGAAAGACAACGAGATAAAAGGTGTGTGGAAACAAGGTGGTATGAAACTACCACTGGTGATGAAACGCACTGAAAAGCCAACAGAGCTAAGCAGGCCGCAAACACCCAAGCCGCCCTATGGTTATCTGAGCGAGGATGTAACATTCAAAAATGCAGATGGCAGTATCAGTTACGGTGCTACCATTACCATGCCGGCAGGTGGTAAAACTTATCCTGCCGTATTGCTGATTAGTGGTTCAGGTCCGCAAAACAGGGATGAAGAACTAATGGGGCATAAACCATTTGCTGTGATAGCTGACTACCTGACGAAGAAAGGCTATGTAGTGTTGCGTGTTGACGACCGTGGTGTAGGACAAACAACAGGCGATAGGAAAAAAGCCACCAGTGCCGATTTTGCTAAAGATGCACATGCAGCCATAGACTATCTGAAAACCCGCAAAGAGGTGAATACAAAAAAGATAGGTATGATGGGCCATAGCGAAGGCGGAATGATAGCACCTATGGTAGCTACTGAAAGAAAAGATATTGACTTTATCATATTGATGGCAGGGCCGGGTGTAAAGATTTATGAACTGATGGAAGACCAGAGTGCTGCCGTGATGCAGGCTGGCGGTGTCAGTGAAAATGTAGTAAATGAATATCGTAAACTGTACAGAGGTATTGAGCAAGCTATCATATCAGCTACAACTGGTGAGGAAGCGCAAAACAAAATGATACAGGTAACAACAACATGGAAAAGTACGGCATCGAAAGAAGCTATTGCATTAGTAGATATTACAGATTTTGAGAGTGAAAAGAAATTTGTAAACGAGTTTATGAAAATATACCACGATGCGTGGTTTAACTACTTTCTGAAATATGACCCGCAACCTACGCTGCAAAAACTAAGCTGTAAGGTGCTGGCACTGAATGGTGAAAAAGATTTACAAGTACTACCAAAATCAAACCTTGAAGGAATCAAGCGATCATTAGCTAAGAGCAAAACGAAACAATACGAAGTGAAAGAACTACCAGGGCTCAACCACCTCTTCCAAACCTGCAATAAATGTACTGTACAGGAATATGGCACACTTGAAGAAACGATATCGCCACTTGCTTTGCAAGCCGTTAGTGATTGGTTGGATAAACGGGTAAAGTAGTTATTGTATTACTTCCCGCTGCCGTTCTACTGCCGTGTATAATTTGTAGTATTCGCCTTGCGCGGCTATCAACGATTGATGGTTGCCACGTTCTGTGATTTGACCTTTATCCATCACAATGATTTCGTCTGCGCGGCGGATGGTAGATAGGCGGTGGGCTATAACGATGGATGTGCGCCCGGTAATCATTTTATCAATAGCCTGTTGTATCAGTTGTTCGCTTTCACTGTCAACAGATGAAGTAGCTTCGTCCAATATCAGGATGGACGGATTATATAACAATGCCCTTGCAAATGATAATAATTGTCTTTGCCCTTGCGATAAGGTATTGCCGCGCTCCATCACATTGAAGTCGTAACCACCAGGCAGGCTTATGATAAAGTCGTGTATGCCCAGTAGCTTACACACAGCCTCTACTTTTTCTCTGGGTATATCTGCATTGCGGAGTGTGATATTATCGGCAATAGTACCCGAAAAAAGGAAAACATCTTGTAGTACAATACCTATATGATTGCGTAGGCTGTATATATTGTATTCATTCAGGTTGACACCATCAATTTGAATATTGCCACTTTCAATTTCATACAATCTGTTTAGTATACTGATGATGGATGTTTTACCCGCACCGGTATGGCCTACCACAGCTAATGTTTTACCTGCGGGGATATCAAATGAAATGCCTTTTAATACAGGGGTGCCTTTTTTGTAGCTGAAGTGTACGTTTTGGAAACTGACTGCCCCCTGTATGCTATCGGCTTGTATGTTGCCGTTTGACACTAGGTGTTCATCGCTATCAAGCACGGTAAATACACGCTCGCCGGCAATCATACCCATTTGCAATACGTTGAATTTATCTGCCATCATCCGCAATGGACGGAAGAGCAGGTTGAGGTACATGACAAATGCTATTACCACACCGGGGGTAACACTATAATCGAGCATACGATGTGCACCCCACCAAACTAACAAACCCATTGACATGGCAAGTATTATCTCTACCACCGGAAAGAAAACAGAATAGGCAAATATGGCTTTGATATTAGCATCACGGTGTTCTTTGTTGATGGTTTTAAATTTATCCATCTCATGTTTCTCCGCAGCAAAAGCCTGCACAATGTACATACCTACAATATGTTCCTGCACAAAAGCATTGAGCGCGGCAACAGCGTTGCGCACCCGTTGGAAAGATTTATTAACAGCTTCTTTGAACCAATAAGTGGCAAGTATCAGTATGGGAAATGGAGCAAGACATACCAAGGTCAGCCGCCAATCGGTAACAAACATAATAGCCATGATGGCAACTATAGTAAGGATATCTGCAATGATGGAAATAATACCTTCAGAGAATACATCATTTATAGCCTCTACATCGTTTATTGTGCGGGTAGTGAGTGTGCCTATCGGTGTACGGTCGTAGTAGCCAATGTTTTGAAACAGTATTTTTTGAAACACCGTTTTGCGCATATCATTAATAACTGCTTGCCCCAGCCAGTTGATACGATACAAAAACCAAAACCGCAAACCATTTTCAATCAACAGTACCACCAACTGTATAATGCTGATGTTGATAAGCATTTGCAGCATATGATTGGCAATGTATTTATCAACCGATAACTGTATAAGGTAAGGACGCAATGGTGATAACCCCGCCAAGACTACAGACATTGCCATTGAGATATACAAGCTGCGCTTGTAGGGCGATGCAAAAGAAAATATGCGTCGCAGCAGGTTGAGGTCGAATATTTTTTTAGCGTCGTTACTCACACCTCTTCTTTAAAACTCATCAGGTACGCTTTGATGAAGTCGTCAATTTCGCCATCCATCACTGGGCCAACGTTGCCCACTTCATAATCTGTACGGTGGTCTTTTATCATCTTATAGGGGTGGAACACATATGAGCGTATTTGTGAACCCCATTCAATTTTTTTCTTGCTGCTATTGCTGGCGTTTTTCAATTCTTCACGCTTGCGTAGCTCTTCCTCGTACAATCTGCTTTTCAGCATGGTGAGTGCTTTTTCTCGGTTTTCGCCCTGTGTACGCGCCTGCTGACACTCTACGATGATGCCGCTTGGTATATGTTTCAACCGCACGGCTGTTTCTACCTTATTTACGTTCTGCCCACCTTTACCACCAGCACGATAAAACTCCCATTCCAAATCAGCGGGACTGACTTCAATTTCTATACTATCATCTACCAACGGGTACACAAATACAGATGCGAATGACGTGTGCCTGCGTGCATTGCTATCGAAAGGAGAAATACGCACCAAGCGGTGAACGCCACTTTCAGCTTTCAGCAGACCGTATGCAAACTCCCCATCAAACTCTATTGTTGCCTGTTTTATGCCCGCGCCATCACCATACTGCACGTCTATCTCTGCCAACTTCCACCCTTGCTTTTCGCCATACATACGGTACATACGGAGTAGCATCTCTGCCCAATCCTGACTTTCAGTGCCGCCTGCCCCACTGTTTATTACCATCACCGCAGGCATTTCATCTTCTGGTTGATTAAGAGTAGATTTAAACTCTAGGTCATCTATTGCTTTTAGTGCTTTATTGTACGCCTCCTGTGTTTCTTCTTCGCTGGCAGCACCCTCTTTCCAAAAATCGAAGAGGATGGCGAAATCTTCAACAGCAGTATTAACAGATGCCCAAAGGTCTATCCAGTATTTATTGATTTTTATTTCTTTGAGTATGCCGGTAGCACGCGTATTATCGTCCCAAAAACCCGGGGCAAGTGTTAGAGTACGGTCATTTTCTACCTTGGCATTGCGGTCATCTACTTTTAAAAAGCGATGCAGGTGCTGTACCCGCTCGCGCATTTCTTTCAGGTATTCCTGTGTCATAATTGAGGGTGTAAAGGTAGGGATAACTATTTAGTAGTAAATACTAATGCACTATAGGCCTTTGAAAAGGTAGTTATTATCAGCAATGAAAATTATTTCAAGTTAATTACTCTACAACAGCCGTATCAGGCTTTACCTTAAAGGTGAAATTGCGCTGCGATACGTAGCTGAAGATGGCTACCAAACCGGTAGTCAGGATTTTTGATGGGGTAGCGAACCAGCCAAAGCCATCTACAAACAGCTTGAGGAATACATAGTTGAGTACAATGCACATAGCTACCAATACCGCATAGCGGAAAAGCTGGATGCGCCCTTTAATATTCGATTCAGGGAATACAAGATATTTGGAAAGCGCAAACCCCAGCGGGAAGCTGATGGAAAAGGAAATCATGAATGCGAAAATGTGCGCCGCAATATGCAGGTCGGCTATATGTACCGTTTGCTTATGCAGTACAAAATTGTAGCTAAACCAATATATGATAATATCTAATGCAGTATTAGAGCCCCCGCAGGCAAGGTAGCGGAAGGTTTGCTTATTTATCCACCTCGAGAAAGGGGGATGAAAGAAGTCAATAAAGTTTAATATGGCGCGCCTGTTATTGCCGTTCACACAGAGGACAATTAGCTGGCAAAAATAGCGATAATTTTTTACTCAGGTGTTAAATGATACTATGTTACCACTTGATTTTCTGCATGCGACCGAACAAATCGCGTTCTTTTTCGCCGCAAACACGGAGTAAATCGCTCAATTCATCATAAGAAACAAGGTCTGACTTACGGTCTTTCATCAAGCGGGCAGCATGGTAGGCAAAATTGCGCCAGTCGTCGCCTATTTTAGTCAGTTCTGCAGAAAACTGCTGTAAATCATCTCGTTGCATCATTTCGCCTGCTTCCTGCAAAAAAGCAGCATACAAAAAACGGAAACCTGCACCACCAGTACCTATTTCCTCTTGCATACGTATGACGTTGCCCAAGTAAAGGGATGCTTTACGTGGGGGTAGTTTTTGCGGGTATTTCTTTATTTGTTTTGCCAGTAAAAAAATGGCTTTGTTACCAAACCACGGCAGGGGCGGCGATAACATGAAAAAGCATGTTTGCTTAATGCCTGCTTGTACAGCTTTTGTAAAATCTACTTGTTGTGGTACATTTTTTACATAATACATAAAGCCTTTGGGTTCGGGTGTGCCTTTCGCAAAGCGTGCTTTGGCAAGGTCTTCAGGCAGTATTTTGGTTACATCCTCCAGTATCGGGTCGCTGACAAGATATTGGCCGTTTTCTTTACCATATACTACCAGATTGTGAGCATTAAAGTGGAAACGAAAGGCCTCAGGCAAATAAGGCAGGTAGTACACACTACTAAGCATGCCTGCAGGTTTGCCAGTTGCCAACACCTCATCTAACGCTTGATTGGCACGCTGCGGGGTGCGAAAGCGTTGTGTGTGCATATCAATGCCCAAGCGCTGTGTAGTACGTTTGAAGATAGCCCCTGGCCAAGTGCGGAAAGTAGTACCGGGTGTGCCGCTGACTTTTACAAATGGGAGGTGTGCAAAGAATAAACCCGCACCGATGCCAAATGCCATCGGCTCGCTGATGTTGATGCCTGCATGTCTTAACAGATTGGCAGTGACACCGCTCTCGCAATGGGCATGTTGGTAATGTTTGTATGGTAAAGTACTCATGTAGTATAATAGTGGGTAAATGATTATTTGCCGAAGTTTTTCAGTTCATCTACCGAGATGTTGAATACGTCAGCATATTTAGCCAGTAGGGCAGGGCCCAGGCTATTGAATACTGACGGTTTAAAGTGGCGTTTCACCTGCCATTGCCATTTGCCAACATATTTTGCCAGCAACGATACTTCCATCAGGTTCTTTTGCATATAATAAGCTATCGGGCTCAGTTCGCCATGCTTTACTTTTTCAGCGGTTTCTGCCAGTTCTTCATCTACCGCATCCCAAGCCTGTTTTGTAGCTATGTTTTCCGCTTCCCAACCAGCGGAGGTAATACCCGTGTATTTGCCGTCGTTATCAACGGCATACATCAGTTTGTGTATTTTATCGCCCTCTTTAAAGTCGCGTTTATCTTGCGGTACTTCGTTTGCTTTCATTGCAAAATGTTTGCTGTCAGTGAAATTAGTATAATTATGACAAAGCGTCCAGCAGCACTTCCATTTTACTGCCTCGTGAGCCCTTTATCAGGATGGCTGCATTAGCTGGCTGGTTTTGCTTTAGATATACTACAGCATCTGCAGATGTTTGAAAGTGCTGGTAGCTATGTGTAATGCCATCAAATTCTTTACCTACCAGTATTACGTTGCTCCAATTGTATTGTTGTACCAATTGTACCAGTTCTGTATGTTCTTTTGCTTCCTCTGTACCCATTTCCTTCATACCACCTATCCACAGCATTTTATTATTGAGTTGTGTACCTGCAAAATTGGTAATGGCTGCTCGCATACTGGTAGGGTTGGCGTTGTATGCATCGAGTATAATTTTGTTACTGCCTTTCTGCATCCATTGAGAGCGGCTATTGTCTGGGTTGTATGTTTCGATGGCTTGTTTTATCAAATTAATATCAATGCCGAAATGCAAACCAATGGTTATAGCTACCATAGCATTGGGAAAGTTGTAATCGCCAACTAATTGTGTATCTATCGTAGTGCTAACAGGTTTATTAAGTGTTACGGATAAGAATACGTCTTTCATTATTACTTGTCCAGTGTAATCTGCGTTTACACTACCGTAGGTTACTTGCCTGGCTATGCCAGTACTCATATCTATAAGGTAGTCGAGGTCTGTATTTCGGAAGATGATACCGTCATTATCGCGTATAAAATCGTATAGCTCACCTTTGCCTTTACGTACGCCTTCTATACCACCAAAGCCTTCTATATGGGCTTTGCCGCAATTGGTAATGATGGCGTGAGTGGGGAGTACTATTTTGCAATAGCTTTCAATTTCTTTTTGGTGATTTGCTCCCATTTCAATCACAGCCATCTGCGCATCGGGTTTTATTTTTAACAGTGTAAGTGGTACGCCTATGTGGTTATTGAGATTCCCTTCTGTAGCGTATGTAATATACTGTTGTTGGAGTACCGTAGTTACTAATTCTTTGGTGGTTGTTTTGCCATTTGAGCCAGTGATGGCAATGAATGGTATATCAAGTTGTTCGCGGTGGTATCTGGCTAATGCCTGTAACGCTGTAAGTGTATCATCTACTATCAGGTAACGTTCGTCAGTAGCATAAGTATGTTCATCTATTACTACATAAGCCGCACCCGCATCTAATGCATCTTTGGCAAACGCATTGCCATTGAAGTTTGGACCTTTCAGCGCAAAAAAAATATCGCCCGGTTTTAGCTTGCGGGTATCTGTTTGTACAGATGGGTGTTGTTTATAAATATCGTATAAAGCTGCTGTTTCCAAAGCCTGCCAGTTTAGGGTATAAAAATAACAAACCCCTTCGGAAGAAGGGGTTTGTACTATGAAAAGAAACTCTGATTATTTGCGAGGAGGACGGCCACCTTTTTTGCCAAAGTAGTTACCAGCCCTTTCATCGTTGCGACCATTAGGAGAACCAAGGCGATCCATAACGCAACGGAAACCTATTGTACAGCTAGATTGTTTAGCTTGCATAAAACGACGTGTACCAGGCGACATCCAATAAGCACGGTCATTCCATGACGCACCTTTATATATTTTAGCGTCGTTATTTACCAGTGTATTCATGCCGTAGTTATAAACAAACTGAGAGGCACTGTCACCATCTTGATAGTTACGCAAGTCTGCAGTATTACCATCAAAAATTTCTTTAGCCATTACTTCTTCATCTGTCAATATGCGTTTAGATAAATGACCTAAGCTATCTTTTTCGTCCAAAGAGTTGTCTTCAGCAATGCGCTTGTATGTATCGTACACATTGCCACGGAATGGACGGAAGTCATTTAAATCGCTTGTGTATGGACGATATGTATCAAGTACCCACTCAGATACGTTACCTGCCATGTTGTACAAACCATAAGAGTTAGGTTGATAAGAATAGATAGGAGCAGGGATATCTGCATTATCATTCAAACCACCTGCAAGACCCATCGCATCGCCTTTGCCACGCTTGAAGTTACCAAGGAATTGACCTTGATAAGAGTTGCGGATGCCATAACGAGTAGTGTAAGCATCGCCCCAAGGATATACATTGCGGTCTGTTATAACTTCTTCACCACGGCGGCGACCAGTTTCGCGTTCAGGATTGTTGCCGATGTTAGCTACAGCTGCATATTCCCACTCAGCTTCTGTCGGGAGGCGGTAGTTAGGCAGCAAATAACCATCAGAATAACGCATGTTGCGCTTGCCTGAACCCTGAGGATCAAGATCACGTTTGCGATTTCTGCCCGGAGTACCGTCGTACTGTCCGTTAGTATAAGTTTCAGAATCGAAGATGTCTTCGTTTACCTGTGTTGCATTCTTCTTCAGGAAGCCGTTTTTAATGAGGATATACTCATTAACACGGTCGCTACGCCATTTAGCAAATTCATTTGCCTGATTCCAGTTAACACCTACTACAGGGTAGTAGTTGTAAGCCGCATGGCGAAAATAATATTGAACCAATGGTTCGTTGTAAGACAAAGCCTTGCGCCAGCAAGTAGTGTCGGGCAATGCCTTGGCAATAACTTCAGGGTAGTCAGAACCGTAAGAGCGGTACATCCAATAGATATACTCACGGTAGTGAACGTTAGCCACCTCGGTTTCATCCATGTAGAAAGAAGAAACAGAAACAGTACGTGGGATGTTGTTGCGTTCTACAGTCAGGTCTTCTTCAGTTTGACCCATTGTAAAACGTCCACCTTCTACGAAAGTGAGGCCTGGGCCAGTTTGTTGGCCGGGATAATTGGCCACATCAAAACCACCTAGGCGCGAGTCATTATAATCCCAGCCGGTTGTCTGCGAAACACCGACATTTTGTTTAGAAGAGCAAGCTGTAAGAAAGGTAGCTGTCCCGATGCAAAGCAAGCTCACGCCGATGAGAGTTCTTTTCATAATCAGAGAAAAATATTTACGACGAATTGGTTCAACAATTTGTTAAAAGTTGTTACAATGATAGAGCATTCTTTTCATAAAGTCAAGCATCCGAAACTTATAATCTTAAAATAATCCTTTTTAGGCAAATAATTCGTATTTTATAATATCTTATCAGGTTTTACGTTAAGATTACATTGTTGTTATCTGAAAAAGGATTTGGAGCGTATTATGCCGTAAATTTGAGGATAGCGACAGGTTGTAAGTACTATACCAAAATTTTTATGAGAAAAATATTAATAGCCCTAACGTTATCAATGTTCTCAATGGCCGTAACGGCTGCTGAAAAGCTGTATATCACCGTACTGGCTGGTGACATTACAAACGGTTACATTGTTAAACGTATCCCTCTACAGAATTATGCTGTACCTGACGTGGTACTGTCAGATATAATTTACGAACCGGTTAGCAAATTGCCACAAGACGCATTGCCCGTTTCTAAGCCGGGGTTTGATGTGTTATTGGGTAAGGAGAGAAAACAACCTTTTGCACTAATAAGGATTCCTGCTTATTACCAAACAGCAGAAGGTTTGCAGCGCATTAAACAACTGACCGCTGATATAAACGAAAAAGAGGTAAGTATACAAACTGCCTTAAAAACAACATCCGCCAACTCCCCCCTCGCTACCGGGTCATGGCACAAAATTAGTGTCAATACTACAGGGATTCATAAAATTGATTATGATTTTCTATCATCAAAAGCCGGGGTTTCAGGCACATTGCCATCTGCCAAAATAAGGGTATTTGGTAACGGAGGTAATATGTTGCCGGAGGATAATGCAAAACCCAGAAAAGATAATCTGACAGAGGTTGCTATTTGGGTGAATGATGGAGGTGATGGCAGTTTTGGCCCCGGAGACTATATCCTGTTTTATGCTGTCGGTACTACTGCATGGCAGTATGATACAATAGGGAAAAGATTCAAGCATGAAAAGAACCTGTATGAAGATAAGGCATACTATTTCCTGAATTTTGATGGTGATGCAGGTGTAAGAATAACGCAGCAAACAGCAGTGCCAACTGCTAATGCCAATACTGATAGTTACAATGATTATGCGGTGCATGAAGAAGATTTATACAACCCCGCAAAATATGGTAAGAATTGGGTTGGAGAGGACTTCAGCAGCAAAGCAGGGAAAACGCTGAATAGAAATTTTGAGTTTGACTTAGGTACGCTGACTGGTGATGCTGATGTACGTGTTATGCTGACATCACGCTGTAGCGAAGGCCCGAATGTATTTACCATCAGCAGGAATGGAGTGCCGTCCGGATCTTACGGCTTGGCAAGGGCTGCTTGGAATGATGATGCAGTTCCGTTGAGTACGGAAGAAGCTGTTATGAAATTTGCAGGAGCAAGCGGCAAAAATACGTTTGGCTTAACTTATCAACCTGCTAATAGTGATGGTACAGGTTATTTAGATTACATTGAAATAAATACCCGCAGAAAATTATCCTTTGAAGCAGAAGTTTTTACGTTTAGGGATGTGAATACAGTTGCTGCAGGCAATATCACCAACTTCAGAATAGCCAATGCCGATGCTAATACACAAGTATGGGATGTAACAGACAGGCATAATCCCGTTAAAATGAATGGTAGCTTCAGCGGTGGTTTGTACACTTTCAGTAATGGTTCGCAATTGCTAAGAGAGTATGCTGCTATCAAAAATAATAGCGCACCAATGCCTACCTACGTTGGCACTGTTGCCAATCAAAACCTGCATGGAGAACCGCAAACAGATTATATTATCGTATCAAATAGCAGTTTTCTGCAAGCGGCTAATGAATTAGCAGATTTCCACCGTCAGAATAATAAGTTAAAGGTGCTGGTAACCACACCTGAGGCTATATATAATGAGTTTTCATCCGGCGGGCAAGATATAAGTGCCATACGCGATTTTGTAAAGATGTTTTATGATAGGGCTGGTTCAGATACTACGCAGATGCCTAAATACCTGTTGCTTTTGGGAGATGCATCCTATGATTACAAAAACAGGCTTAGTAATAACACCAACTTTGTGCCTACGTTCGAGTCTGCCCAATCGTTTGACAAAATAGGTAGCTACAGTGGTGATGATTTTTTCGGTTTTCTGGACGACAACGAATACATAGAGAATACTAACATTGCCAACACGCTGGATGTAGGCATGGGTAGGTTCCCTGTAAAATCGGCAGAGGAGGCACTTGCCATGGTTAATAAGATTAAAGCTTACAAAAGCAGCGAATCATTGGGAGCATGGCGTATAGCTACTACTTTCGTAGCAGACAATGAAGATAATGCCGGGCCGCATATGGAGGATGGTGAAATTATGGACGCTACCATACAAAACAGGAGTATTTTGTATAACAGTACCAAGATATACCAGGATGCAATACCCTTTGTGTCGACTCCGGGTGGCTTAAGGGCACCAGAAGCCAATAAAATGATTAATGACCAAATGTTCAAAGGTACATTGCTGCTTAACTATAGCGGACATGGTAATATTGACGTCTTATCTCACGAACGGATTATCACGCAAGACGATTACAACAAGTGGGATAATATTTATAAGATGCCGATAATGATTACAGCTACCTGTGATTTCGGGCAATTTGACCAACCTCAATTTGTATCTGCGGGTGAACAAGTGGTTTTGAAAAAAGACGGAGGTGCCATCGGCTCACTAACTACTACTCAATTGGTATATCAAGACCCCAACCGTATTATTAACAGAGATTTTTTGGATGCACAATTTAATAGGGTACACGGCAGGTGGAATACATTGGGAGACGCACTGCGGATAGGTAAAAACAAGACGTACAGCATTGCGTCTACGTCCGTATCATACATCGTCAATTTCAGGAAGTTTGCTTTACTAGGAGACCCTGCACTAACACCCAATTTTCCCGAGCATTACATATATACTGAAAACATAAAAGATGGTATTACCGGCAATACGGTAACTACTATCAGTGCATTGGGTAGTTATGTTGTAAATGGTAATGTTGCAGATGCCAGCGGTAATACATTAACAGGCTTCAATGGCAGGATGAATATTGTGATATATGATAAACCCCGCACAGTAAAGACACTTACAGAAATAAACAAAAGCTTCAAACAGCGGAATAATATAATATACCGTGGTAAAGCAACTGTTACAAACGGTAAATTTTCGGTAGCATTTATTGCACCCAAAGACATTAATTATGAAATGGGTAAAGGTAAAATCAGCTTTTACGCTGAGAATGGGCAAACTGACGCTGCTGGAGCAGATACTGCATACAGTATAGGTGGCTATTCAGACAATCCCATACTGGAGTACAATCCTCCTATTGTGCGCCCTTATATAGGGGATAGTTTATTTAAAAATGGTGGTTTGACAGGTAGCAATACTTTACTTTTTGCCATACTGGAAGATGAAACAGGTATAAATGTATCGGGTAATGCAGTAGGGCACGATTTAGTAGGCATATTGGATGATAATGTGGAAGCGCCTTACATCATGAACGAATATTATGAGACAGAAGCTAATACTTATAAAAGAGGCTATGTTAACTTCCCGTTATATAATATTGCTGATGGCAGACATAGAATGCGGGTAAAAGCATGGGATGTAAATAACAATTCCGGGGAAGGTTTTGTAGATTTTGAAGTGGCAAATGGCAATATTGTCAGATTGCAAAAGCTGGGTAACTATCCTAACCCTTTCAGGCATAAAACGACATTTGTATTTGAACATAACCATCCAGACGAATATTTGTATGCTGAAATACATATACATAGCATGGATGGCCGATTGGTAAGGAAACTGAAACAGGTATATACTGCCGGTGTTGGTGCCAGCAGAGAACTTACATGGGACGGAACAGATGAAAATGGCGTTATGTTACAATCAGGGGTCTATTTGTACAAACTATCAATAACATCTGACAAAGGTGTGAATGACATTGCATACCAAAAACTGGTTATTGCACGTTAATAATATGCATTTCCCCTATCTTAGCATACCAAATGTGGCAATGAGCATTATTATTTGCCGACAAGGGGAAATAAGATACCTTTGCAAAACTTTAAAATAAATTGTAATTAGAATGGCAAAACGCTTTGCTTTAATTGGATTAGGATTAGCATTGACGCTTAATGCGTCGGCACAAACGAGCCTTAGCGGACAAAGTACCGTAAACACTGTAACTACAGCTGTACCCTTTTTGCGTATATCTCCTGATGCGCGCTCCGGTGGCATGGGTGATGTGGGCATTGCAATAACTCCCGATGCCAATGCGCAATATTGGAATGTAGCAAAACTACCTTTTGCTGAAAAAAAATATGGTATATCTACAACATATACACCTTGGTTGAAGGATATAGTACCTGATATATTTTTAGCTTACTTATCAGGTTATGCAAAATTTGGCGAAAAAACACCGCAAGCAATCAGTTTCGGGTTCCGTTATTTTTCATTAGGTGAAATAAACTATACCAATAATCTTGGAGATCCGATAGGTACAGGCCGACCAAACGAATTTGCTTTTGACTTAGGTTATTCTCGTCAATTGTCTCCATATCTGTCTACCGGTTTGAGTTTTCGATATATCCACTCGGCTATAGCATCCGGTTTGGTAAACGGTACAATGGGTATAGATTACAAGCCAGGTAACGCTTTTGGTGCAGACTTAGGTGTTTATTATAACAAAACGAAAGATATTGATGATTTTCGTAGTGGTACTTTCAGCTTCGGTGCGGTGTTGAGCAACGTGGGTTCTAAAATAGCGTACAGTTCTACCCGTCGCGATTTCATTCCAATCAACTTAGGGCTGGGTGCTGCTTATACTTACAAAATGGATGAGTATAATAAAATTACTGCAGCACTTGATTTGAATAAATTGTTAGTACCAACACCAATAGATACCAATACAGACCCATCAACGGGGCCTAATTACGCAATACCGAACAAAACAGTTGTATCTGGTATGTTAGGCTCATTTGGTGATGCGCCAGGTGGTTTTAGCGAAGAGTTGAAAGAATGGCAAATATCTGCAGGTCTTGAATACTGGTATCAAAACCAGTTTGCGGTACGCGCGGGTTATTTCTACGAAAATAAAGATAAAGGTGATCGTAAATATTTTACATGCGGCCTTGGTGTACGTTATAATGTGTTCAACCTGAATTTTGCATACCTGATACCTTCGGGTAGTGGTATCAACAGGAATCCGTTGTCAAATACTCTGCGCTTCTCGTTGATGTTTGAGTTTGATAAACTGAAAAAAGAAGAAACAACCACTACTGAATAAGTTATTGGGTAGAATAAATGACAAAGAGCCACGCAATGTGTGGCTCTTTGTCATTGTGCCAGTTCGCTCAGCTCCAACCAACGCATTTCTTTTTCTTCCAGTAGTTGTGTTACTTCTGTGATACGTTTGCTGAGCTTATCGAGCTCTTCATAAGCAATGCCACCGGCACTCATTTTTTCAGTAATGTCAGCTTTTTCTTTTTCCAGGGCAGGAATATCTTTTTCTAATTGTTCAAACTCGCGTTTTTCATTGAAGGATAGCTTCTTTTTTTCTTTGGTTTTAATAGCATCTGCTATAGTGGTTTGTGTTGTTTGCTCCTGGTATTTTTTCTTTTGTTCTTCTTCTTTTTGTGCAATACGGTAAAGGGTATAATTGCCGGGGAAGTCGCGTATTACCCCATCACCTTCGAACACGAAGAGATGATCGACGAGCCTGTCCATAAAATATCTGTCGTGAGATACGATGAGCAGGCAGCCTTGATATTCGCTCAAAAACTGCTCAAGTACTGAAAGGGTAGGCAGGTCTAGGTCGTTGGTTGGTTCATCGAGTATCAGAAAGTTGGGGTTGCGAAACAGTATGGATAGTAGTTGCAAGCGTTTCTTTTCGCCACCGCTAAGCTTGCTCAGGTAGGTATATTGCTGCTCTGGCGGGAAGAGAAATAGTTGCAAAAACTGAGCCGCACTAAGTGTACCTCCGCCTGCAAGTGGAAAGTTTTCAGCAATATTTTTAACGTATTCTATAACCCGCACATCTTCTTTTATCTCAAGCCCTTGTTGTGAGAAGTTCCCGAATATAACCGTATCGCCGATGTTTATTTTACCGCTATCTGCAGGCTCTAATCCTTGCAGCATTTGCAGAAAGGTAGATTTACCAGCTCCGTTTTTACCCACCACACCAATACGGTCACCTTTTTTGAATGTATAATCAAATCCCTTTAACAGTACTTTATTGCCATAGCTTTTATAGACTTTTTTGAGTTCTGCAATCTTACCACCTAGTCGGTTCATCTTCATTTGCAGTTCTACCTTGCTGTCTTCAATACGCTGCTTCGCGCGTGCTTCAACATCGTAGAAGTTATCAATACGGCTACGTGCTTTGGTGCTACGTGCTTTTGGTTGTTTGCGCATCCATTCCAGTTCCTTCCGGTATTCGTTGCGGGCTTTGTCTATGCTTGCCTGTTGGCTTTCTATACGGGCTGCTTTTTTCTCAATGTAATTTTCATAGTCGCCTTTATATTCGAATAGTGTGCTGCCATCCAGTTCCCATATTTCGCCGCACACAGCATCCAGAAAGTAACGGTCGTGGGTTACCATCAACAGGGTAACATTTTCCTGATTCAGGTAATGCTCAAGCCATTCTACCATCTCTACATCCAGATGGTTGGTAGGTTCGTCCATTATCAGTAAAACGTGCTTGTGCTCAAAGCCTATATCTATGAGTGTTTGTGCCAATGCAACACGTTTGCGTTGCCCGCCTGAAAGGGTTTTTACAGGTTGGTCGAGGTGATGGATATTGAGCTTGCCGAGTATCTGTTTTACTTTAGCTTCAAAGCCCCACGCGCTCAACTCATCAATTTTTGCCAATGCTTCTGCCAATGCTACGGGGTCTTTGTCTTCACTGTCCAATATGCGTTCATAGTCTCGCAAGGCTTCTGCTACGGGATGTTTGTAGTGAAATATATTGTCAACAACAGATAGCTCCTCATTAAATTTGGGTTCTTGTTCAAACAACGCAACTGTTACATCTTTATGTATCCATACTGTACCGCTATCAGGCTGGTCTTTGCCGGCAAGTATTTTCAGTAGGGTAGATTTGCCGCTGCCGTTTTTAGCAACCAGTGCAATCTTGTCGCCTTCGCTGATGTGGAATGTGATGTTTTGAAAAAGTGGTTTTACGCCGAAGGATTTGCTGATACCTTCTGCTGAAACATAATGCATGGCGCAAAATTAGCCTCAATAGCCGAACTGCCATTATTTTATTTGCAATATTGATGCGGTTGCTTGTAGGTGTGATATAAAAAAATTATTTTCATGCATCTAAAAATGAATCCTGAAATAATATGGTAATAGGCGTATTGAAGGAACAGGCACCCGAAACCCGCGTTTCGTTAGTGCCCGAAGTGGTAGCCGCGTTGGTAAAGATGAATGTGCAGGTATATGTAGAAACAGGTGCGGGTGATACGGCATTTCATAACGATAAGAGCTACACGGATGCAGGTGCAGTGATAAAAGACAGGGCAAGCGTTGCTGCGGGTGCCGATTTGTTGCTTTCAATCAATGCAAATAACCTGCCTGATACAATTAAACAAGGCGCTGCATTAATGGGTGTTTACCAGCCGTTATTTAACGCACAGCAGATGCAGCAATGGGCTGCAAAAGGTTATTCGGTTTTTAGTATGGATACTATACCACGTACTACCCGTGCGCAAGCTATGGACGTATTAAGCTCTCAGGCAAACATAGCGGGGTATAAAGCCGTATTATTGGCAGCTTTTCAATATTGCAGGTATTTCCCCATGTTTATGACGGCAGCAGGTAGCATACCACCTGCTAAAGTATTGATATTAGGTGCAGGTGTAGCAGGTTTGCAGGCTATTGCCACGGCACGTAGGCTGGGTGCAGTAGTAGAGGTTTTTGATACACGCCCTGCTGTGAAGGAAGAAGTAATGAGTCTGGGTGCAAAATTTGTAGAGGTAGAAGGTGCTGCAGATGCATCTAAAGCGGGTGGCTATGCTGTAGAGCAGAGCGAAGATTTTCAACGCAGGCAGAAAGAGAAAATACATGAACATGCAAAGAAGGCAGATATCATCATCACCACTGCGCAAATACCCGGAAAGAAGGCGCCTATACTCATAACCAAACAGATGATAGAAGATATGCGTGCCGGCTCGGTGATAATTGATATTGCATCTGTAACAGGGGGTAATACAGATATGACAAAGGATAAAGAAACTGTAATACATAACGGTGTAACTATTATCGGTAATTCGGCACTGGCGGCAACTGCATCGGCAGATGCCAGTAAAGTGTATGCTAAAAACGTACTGAATTTCCTGAAACTGATAATAGATAAGGATGGCAATATGAACCTTAATTTTGAAGATGATATTGTAAAAGGGACGTGTATTGCAACAGGCGGTAACGTTACTAATGAAAGAATACAATCATTATTGAATCCACAAACAGCAAACGTATAAATTAGCTATGGAGTTTATAACACAATTATTTGCAGACCCGGCAACGTACAGGTTGCTGACGATTGTAATACTATCTATTTTTCTGGGTATAGAAGTGATATCGCGTGTGCCATCTGTACTGCACACACCACTGATGAGTGGTGCGAATGCGATACACGGTGTGGTGATCATCGGGGCTATCATTGTAATGGGGCAGGCACATAGCGATGATTATCTGGCATTAACGCTTGGCTTTCTGTCAGTCGTATTAGGTACGCTGAATGTGGTGGGTGGTTTTGTAGTTACAGACAGGATGCTTGAAATGTTTGATAAGAAGAAAAAAATGAAGAGAGGCTGATTCCAATATTGTTTGGAGGTTGGTATTTAAAATTTGGAATTTTTAAGACATGCTAGATATATTATTACCACTTAGTTATCTGATAGGTTCGATAACATTTATCATAGGTCTGAAGATGCTTTCTCATCCTGATAGCGCACGAAGGGGTAACCTTGTGGCGGCTGTTGGTATGACGATTGCCATACTGGCAACTATCTTTTTGTACACCGACGAGAATGGCAATAAACTTGGCAACTACGCATGGATATTTGGCGGGCTGATAATTGGTACAGTGATCGGTACATTGGCAGCTAAAAAAGTGCAGATGACAGCTATGCCCGAAATGGTAAGCCTTTTCAATGGTATGGGTGGCGCATGCGCGATGCTGATTTCGATTATTGAATTCAAACATCACACATCTATACCTGTTGATTTGTATGAAGAAGCAGGTGCTTCGGCGTTGAAAATGATCCCGGGTACATTGTTTATTACCATCATTGTTGGTATGGTAATAGGTAGCGTTTCGTTTGCAGGCAGCATTATAGCATGGGGTAAACTGAATGGTAAAATCAAAGATTTTTCTTTTAACGGTCAGCATATTGTAAACCTGCTGTTGTTAGGTGTTATTACAGCGCTTACTGTATATGTAGTGGCAGTTCGTCCTGAAACAACAATTATGTTGTTCTATGTTATACTTGCAATATCGTTGCTATATGGTGTGATGTTTGTCTTTCCGATAGGTGGCGCAGATATGCCGGTAGTAATATCATTGCTCAATTCATTTACAGGTGTAGCAGCTGCATTCGGTGGTTTCCTTTACAATAACCCTGTAATGCTAACTGGTGGTATATTAGTTGGTTCGGCAGGTACGATACTGACAATATTGATGTGTAAGGCCATGAACCGTTCGCTGAAGAATGTACTAATTGGTTCATTTGGCGGAGGTGCAAAAGCAGGTAGTGGTGGTGCTAAGGAGCAGGGCAATTACAAAGAGATTTCGCTGAATGATACGGCCGTATTAATGGCGTATGCATCGAAGGTAATGATAATACCCGGCTATGGTTTGGCGGTAGCACAGGCACAACATGTGTGCCATGAGTTGGAAAAAATATTGCAGGAAAAAGGTGTAGAGGTAGCTTATGGTATACACCCGGTAGCAGGGCGTATGCCGGGACACATGAACGTATTGCTGGCAGAGGCAGACGTGCCTTATGAAAAACTGCTGGAAATGGAAGACGCTAACGACCAGATGGCAAGCACAAGTGTAGTAATGATATTGGGTGCTAATGACGTTGTAAACCCTGCGGCTAAAGAAGACCCTAGCAGCCCAATATATGGCATGCCAATACTGGAAGTGGAAAAAGCAGAACACGTAATAGTTAATAAGCGCAGTATGAAGCCTGGCTATGCAGGTATAGAAAATGAACTGTTCTTCCGCCCGAAAACATCTATGCTCTTTGGCGATGCCAAAAAAGTATTGCAGGATTTGGTTTCTGAATTGAAGCAGGTATAAGATAAGCCCAAGTACAGCAAATACTAAATGAAGTTGGCGGCTATCATTTTGGGTGATGGTCTAATCTCTATTGATTACCAATCTTAAAACAAGTAAATATTTGTGTAGTTTAGTAATGTCTTATTAAAACAGCAGGCTTTCTTAATATTTTAAGAAAGCCTGTACTATCACTATAGTAAAATGAAACATGTAATATTGTTTTTCTGTGCATTCCTAAGTTTTGCTAATACAAGTTTAGCACAATGTTTTGTGCTCAAAGCAAATATGAATGACTGTGCATTAAGTGTATCAGGCAGTGCAATTTTTAGCCCTGTAAAAACAGGATTGCCAGCTTTTGCTGTTTTTCCCACATCAAGCAGAGAAGATAGTGCAGATATTGAATATGCTGGTAAGTTTTCTGTACGCGGCATAAAGCTGCTGTTCAATGATAGCTGGAATGAAAAACTGCAGTGCAGCCAAAGCCTGTCTTGCATTTTTGGGCTGAACAAAGAGGGTAAAATAGTTTATACATCATCACTCAAATCAATAGACTCTGCACAACTCAGTACTTTCCTGCTAAACAATGCACCTGAGAAAAGTACTGTACTTCTACAGAGAGATTCTTTTCTTTATACAAAAAATGAACTTGGTACTATTAAGATATTGAATGCTGCAGATAAACAATTAATAAAAAACTTGCGTTTTGCCGATTTCGACCTTCAATTGATTGCCAACAAGATGCCTGATAAAGAAAAGCAGAGGTTTGAGAAATACGGCAATATCATTAATAAAAAAACAAGCACCTTTTTGGGTAAATTTCAAAATTTCAGAATTGACAATGAAGGAGATTTATTTGTCAAGGTATTATTTCATAACACAAGGGATAGCCTGACTACAAACATAACAGACGAGCACGCTATTGCGCATTACGATGCACGGGGCAATTTTAAAGATGTTTACCTGATAGAACATACTGCAGCTGTATCATTTCATGATATTGATTATTTAATGGCTAATGAAGATACATTCTATGCTGTGACATACGATTACAAGAAGCGTATTAACCCTCAAGAGCCAAGAAGCGAAATCTACTTTATTGGCCGGTATGTAAAAAAAAGGGGGAATTATCAGTTCTCGGGCTTTCTGCCGTATAAGATGCCCTATATATACCAGTTGAAATTCGGGTATTCTTATTTAGGTTCTGGTACTTCAACATACCCATTGTTTACTGCTAAATTTTCTAATGAAATATATAATGTAAAAACAAACCAATCCGTATTTATAATAGATAGCGCAAAATACATGACAGGTATTGATACATCATCTTTCGACCCTGAAAAATCTATAGAAACACATGAAAAGCTGGATGTACGTGGTGTAAGACCGGTGTTTGGTCAGGTAGATTTATATTCGTTACCTTATTTATACGATGGCAAACTGTATATTAATTATTACACAACTAATCTTACAAAAAAATATACTTACTATTGGGGGAAAGCTACGGTAGCAGGCAAACCCATTGTATCTGTATCTGTTCGAGCTGGACAGGATATGTTTTCCGTTATTTATGCTGAAAAAGATAAAATATGGAAATCGATAGCTATACCTATGAGTCTTTTCTATCCTGAGAAGTGAGACTAATTTTCGAAAGCATTTACATATTAAAGCGTTGCAATAGCAGTGCTTTTTTTGTGTAAAACTGAATAGGCTATATTTGTTATAATGAAAATAAGAGTATTCACGGTTTTGATGAGTTGTATGATAGCATCGCTGGTGCTGCAGAGTGCTTGTGTAAAAGATAAATGCAATACTGTAGTGTGCAATAACGGTGGTGTATGTGTGAGTGGCATCTGTGCCTGCCCCGGTGGATACGAAGGAACAAGTTGCAGTAAAACATGGAATGAAAAATTTGCAGGCAGATGGCAAGTGGCAGATAGTGTTGCCCGAGATAATATTGCTCGATATAAATACGAGATAACTAACAACATAGGCATCAGCAGAGACAGTTTTTATATAGCAGGCTTTGCAGACACCGTTTCTGTGCAGATAATGTGTACAAGGCAAGCGTATCGAATCTTCAAAATGCCGGAGCAGAAAATAGACACATTTTTAATATTAAAAAGCGGCATCGGGACACTCGATTCTTTAACGGGGCAGATAAAAGGCAACTACACATACATACGTAAGATACCTGTAAGCACTACTGAAACTAAAGACACAAGCGTGACGGTGTTTTTTTCGTGGCGCCGGTAATAAGATGTAAATTTGAAATAACGAAGTAATAGAAATGAAAGGTATACTGAAGATAAGTAGTACGGCTTTTATAACTACATTATGCTTTCTGCTGGTAGCCTATACTGCCTGTAAGAAAAAAACACCAACCAGCCCAACGGGACCATGTACCGGGATAGTATGCCAGAATAGTGGCACATGCCTTAGCGGAGTTTGTCAATGTATACCGGGTTTTGAAGGGCAATACTGCGAGAAGGCCTCAAACCTTCGATATCTTGGCAAATGGAATGCTTCAGAAATAATAATAGGAAGTAGCCAATCATCTAACAAGAATAAGACTAAGGTCTATACACTCACAATCAGGAAGGGAGAGTTTAATCTTGATTTGTTGTTTGATAATTTCAATAATAGCTATAATAATATCAAAGGCATTTTCTGTCGTAGGTATGAAAAAGGACAGTTGGTATTTGACAATGCTTTACAGTTTGCCATTGCCCCCAACCAAACACCCACAGGTACATATATTACAATACTATCAGGTAGTGGCAATGTAAATGATGCAGGCAATAATATTGTTGCCACCTATTATACACGATACATAGAGAACAGCATTGTGGTGAATGACACCATAAGTTTAACTGCAGAGTATATGCAGTAATGCGCACAGTAGATAAAGTTTTATATGTGAAAACGGGTAGAAAAAAATTTGCAAAAATCATTTTGTTGGCTACTTTTGCAATCCCGATTTCGATTGGGATGTTCTTTGATAATTTACAAATTAAAAATTATTAAGCCGCTTTAGCTCAGCTGGTAGAGCAACTGATTTGTAATCAGTAGGTCGCTGGTTCGATTCCGGCAAG
>CALESY010000111.1 GCA_937919945.1 uncultured Chitinophagaceae bacterium
GAGCCATTAGTAATGGATTCACGCATAATATGCATTATGCCTGTACTGCCTTCTTTACTATCACTATACCTGCGCATCAATACCACGCCCAGTATGATTGCCGGAAACTCCATCAATGCCATGGAAGCTACCATGTGTCCACCATAACTTATCTGCAAACCATCAAGAAAGTTTGTTGCTGCTACAAATGTTACGGCACTAACAGAGCCATATGCAGCTGCTATTGCACCCGCGTTATCTACTCCTAAACGCTTCTTAAGTATAAAAAAGCTGTATATAGGCACTACTGCTGCAAACATTAATGAAAGGCAAAGCGTAATGATGATTTCTTTATTAAGCCCGCTATGAGATAATTCTTGTCCGCCACGAAAGCCTATCGAAAACAATAAATAAAGAGATATGAACTTAATTGTTGTAGGTGGTATTTCTAAGTCGCTTTTAATAACAGCTGCAACTACCCCTAATAAAAAGAACAATAGAGTAGGATTAGTAAGATTGTTTAAGAGTAAATCATACTGCATCAGTAAAATTTTCACAAAGATAGTTGCAGTTTTTAGATGATAGTATTACTATCATTTCTTTTTGCCTATCTGTATATCAACGTATCCTATTTGTGTGATTTTCAAGTATATAGAAGCTGCATATCAATTTTTCCAGCGTAGCGACTTTAGAACATATTCAATATCAGTCCGCAAAAATTCGTTTACTGGCTTTAACGAGTCTGCATTGGGGGTAACATCAAAATACAAAGCCCCTCTCAAGAAGTGCTTCTCATAGTCAGTAGCATAAAACTGATAAGCGGATGCTGCATTGCCACCCACATTGTAAAACAAGCCATGCACCTTCACGCTATCTATATGAAAGTTAATTGGCTCAATATAATCTGCTCTTTTGTTATGAACAGTTTCGGTCATTTTATACGCATCTTCCATCAGTTTTTCTATTGGTTGTGATGCATTTACGGCTTTATAGCTCAAGTACACCCGCCCGCCCAAATCGGGGAAATCTATATTTATCCAATAGGGGTTCTCTGGTTTTTCGCCGAAGAAGGTAGTGTCTTTTACAATTTTGCCATAAATGGGGTATTGGAAACGATACGGGAAAGTAGGATCGTTAAACTCCGTATAGGCATGTTCAGGAAAATTAATTAGGAAATAACCGCGTGGCTTCGGAGTATAGGTTTCAGGCTTGCAGGCTGCCATCAGGCTGAGGAATAATGCGGCAATCAAGTATTTCATACACCCTCAAAACTATAATAAAATCACTAATTCTGCTCACTGCTTTAAGCTCTGCCTTTCTTTTGCTAATTTTGCATCTCATTTCTAAAAATGTCTTAATAAGATGGAAGACCAACAAGTAGAACAGCAACTCAATATAGAACTCTCTGAAGAAATGGCTGACGGTACGTATGCCAATCTGGTAATAATCACCCATTCGTTCGCCGAATTCGTATTCGATTTCGTAAACGTAATGCCTAATGTGCCCAAAGCAAAAGTAAAATCAAGGGTGGTGATGACACCGCACCATGCCAAACGTCTGATGCGTGCTTTAGTGGATAACGTAAAGCGTTTTGAAGCGCAGAATGGTGTTATTAAAGAGCAGGAATCGGTAAATGTACCATTCAATTTTGGTGGCACGACAGGGCAGGCATAATATATTTATAAAATAAGTACATGAATAATAAAATACTGATACTGGACTTCGGCTCGCAATACACACAGCTTATTGCTCGCAGCATTCGTGAGCTGAATGTTTATTGCGAAATACAACCCTGCACCAAACCTATACAATATGAACCTTCGCTGAAAGGAGTTATTCTTTCAGGTAGCCCGTTTTCGGTAAATGATGCTAACGCGCCTAAGCCGGATATTAAAGCTATTGCAGATAAGCTGCCTATATTGGCAGTATGTTATGGTGCGCAATTATTAGCCCAACAAGCCGGTGGTGAAGTTGGTAAGTCTACCCATCGTGAATACGGCAGGGCGCATCTGCAAAACATCGTACACGACCCATTGCTCGCTACTATCAGCAATGGCTCTCAAGTGTGGATGAGCCACAGCGATACAATCAAGCAATTACCTGCAGGTTTTGAAGTAATTGCGACCACGGAAAGTATACCCGTTGCCGCATTTAAGGCAGCACCTTCTTATGCAGCCAATTCGCTATACGCAATACAATTTCACCCGGAAGTAACGCATAGTACAGATGGGCGTCAGTTACTGAAAAACTTTGTGTACGATATTTGTAAGTGTGAGGCAGACTGGACACCAGCATCGTTTGTACACGAAACAGTTGAGCGGATAAAAAATGAAGTTGGCGATAAGAAAGTTGTAATGGCACTAAGTGGCGGAGTAGACTCTACAGTTGCCGCAACGCTTATACACAAAGCTATTGGCGACAGGCTCTATTGCATATTTGTAGATAACGGCTTGCTCCGCAAAAACGAATTTGAACAAGTACTCGAAGGCTACAAGCATCTTGGGCTCAATACGAAAGGTGTAGATGCTAAGGCACTTTTCTATAAAGAATTGGACGGTGTCAGCGACCCTGAACAGAAACGTAAAATAATAGGCCGCCTGTTTATAGAAGTATTTCAGGATGAGGCAAAGCATTTGACTGACGTTTCATTCTTGGGTCAAGGCACTATTTATCCAGATGTAATAGAATCTGTATCTGTTCATGGCCCGTCTGTTACCATTAAATCTCACCACAACGTAGGTGGCTTGCCGGAGAAGATGAATATGAAGCTGGTAGAACCTTTGCGTTTTCTTTTCAAAGATGAAGTGCGCAAGATTGGTAAGGAAATGGGCATAGACGATATTTTCTTACAACGCCATCCTTTTCCTGGTCCTGGTTTGGGCATCAGGGTATTAGGAGCTGTGACACCTGAAAAAGTAGCAATGCTGCAAGAGGCCGATGCCATCTACACACAGCATCTGCGTGATAGTGAATTGTATAATCAAGTATGGCAGGCAGGAGCTATCTTACTGCCTGTACAGAGTGTAGGGGTAATGGGCGATGAACGCACGTATGAGTACACCGTTGCGCTGCGAGCTGTAACATCAGTAGATGGTATGACGGCAGACTGGGCACACCTGCCTTACAGTTTCCTTAGCAAAGTATCTAACGATATTATCAATCATGTAAAAGGGATTAATCGTGTGGTGTACGACATCAGTTCGAAACCACCTGCCACTATTGAGTGGGAATAAAACTTGGCTATGAAGCGTCTGCTGAATCTATGTTTACTGTTGATCCTCTTGTTGTCTGCTACATCGTATCAGGCAGATGCACAGTTTTTTAAAAAACTGTTTGGCGGCAGTAAGAAATCACAAAAGAAAATGGAACCAGCTAAGAAAAAAACTGCTATAACACCCAGGCCTAAACCCAAGCCTGTAGTTAAAAAGCAAGAGCCTGATTATCCGCCATCCGTTACAAAAGATAAGTACAGGGTAGATGTATTTACGCATCTGTATCTCGATGAATTGGTAAAAGATGGCAAGCCTGTATTTAAAGGAAAACTGCCCGATAAAGCAACTGGAGGACTCGATTTTTACGAGGGTATCAAACTGGCAACAGATACGCTTAATAAAAGAGGCTATAATGTTAATGTATATGTACACGATATTGTAAACCCTAATCATACACCTGCATCGCTCATCAGCAGAAAAATACTCGACTCTACTGATCTGATAATCGGGGCTGTAAATACCAGTTATGTAAAAGTGCTGGCAGACTATGCTGCCAAACGAAATATCAATTTTGTATCGGCACTTTCACCGTCTGATGCGGGAGTGAAGAATAACCCTTACTTCATATTGTTGCAACCAACCTTGCAAACCCATTGCGAATGGATAATGACAGCCATAGCAAAGAAGTATAAAAGTAAAATGCCACTGGTACTACATCGTACTAGCGTACCTGTTGATAGCAATGCTTATTCTTACCTGAAGCTAACCGATGGTATGGCAAATAAACTGCTCTGCAACGTTATGCCTACTAAAGATAAGCTGAAGCCTTATCTTGATAGTACACGTACCAACTTGTTGGTAGTATCTGTCATGGATGCCGCATTCGCAGAAAGCTTGCTTGGGCAGTTATACCAATGGTTCCCCAATTACAATTTCGATGTATATGGTATGCCAACATGGAAGAGTATGTCTGCATTGAAAAAAGCAGATGCATTTCCGAATATTGCTGTGTATTTTACGGCCCCTTTTTATTTCGATATGTCAACAGGCATAGGGCAGGCGGTAGCCAACGGGTATAAAAAAGATGTAGGCGGCTCAAAGCCGGGTGATATGGTGTATCGTGGTTATGAAACAATGTACTGGTACACCTACCTGCTGCATAAATACGGTACTATATTTAACGAGAAATTCAGTGACAATGCAGCTGCCCCTTTTACAAGGTTTGAAGTAATTCTGAAAAAAGACAAAGACGAAAAACTTCTCTATCAGGAAAATAAACACATTGTCTTATACCGCTACCAGAGCAGTTCGTACATCGTAGAGCAATAAAACCTTAATTGTGATAGATGCCAGTGGCAGAAACCTTGCTGTTGCCAATCATCGGTTTCATTTTCTCTTTCATTTCGTTGATGCGCTGCATACGGCGTTTGCGCATATAGTAGAGGATAGTGTACAGTCCGAAAGATACACTTACTATACCCAAGATGCCTATGTTGGGGTTGAAATCTTGCAATAGCAACGCAATCGTTATCAGTAGTATATTAGATATGATAAGTATTGTAACTGTCATAGAGTGTGTATAGCCGGCATCTAATAAATAATGATGCAGGTGGGTGCGGTCTGCCTTGAAAGGCGATACACCACGCATCAAACGTGCTGAAAACACACGGAACGAGTCGAATGTTGGTACAAAAAGTATTGATAGCCCTACCACTAATGCACCCGATGGGCCATGTATAATAGTAGCAACTGTTTTCATTTCATTAAATGAGTTAACGAATAGTATGCACAATACGGATATGATATAACCTATCAATAATGCACCTGTATCGCCCATGAAAATGCGGGCAGGTGCTATGTTGAAACGCAGGAAACCTGCTATAGCTCCCATTAGACAAAAGGCCATGCTTGCAGCACCTGGGTTATCTGAAGCGGCTAGGCATATACCTAATGAAAAGCTGCTGAGAATACCTATAGAACCTGCCAATCCATCAATACCATCTATCAGGTTGAACGCATTGATAACGAATATGATACCTACTATGCTGAATATGATGCTATACCAATAAGTAAGTTGGTACACACCACAAATGCCATGCAATGATGTAAGTCTTATATCTGCAATACAAACGGTGATGGCAGCTGCAGCAAACTGTGCTACAAATTTATTGGATGGGCTGAGCGACACAAGGTCGTCCATAATGCCGGTCAGGAAAAGTATAAGAGATGAAGCGATGATATAATTCCAGTTACTGAAACTATCGTGATTAAGGAAGAGTGAGCAGGTAGTAATAAATGCGAAGAATATGCCAACACCACCAAGGTTAGGTACTATGCGCAAATGTATCTTGCGGTCGTTATCAGGAATATCAAACAAACGCTTCTTTGCTGATATAAGCATGATTTGGGGAATAGACACCAAGCTTATTATAAGTGCACTTATAAAAGTCAACAAATAAATAAGATGTGGCGGTAACTGAGGCATTTTTTATAATTGATAAAGCTAAGTTGAGAACTAAAAAGAAAATATTATCATTTTGTTACCCTCATTAACAATTCGTTTGTATAATATCTATAACTAATTCTACAGGCGTTTTAGTACAGCCAATACACGTTCTGCTGCTTTACCATCCCACAGATAGGGTATGTTGCCCTTGTTATTACCTGTATGTATGTTGCCTATCGCTTTTTCTATATCAAACAATTCTTCTCCTGCCAGTCTGTTTGTTCCTGCCTCTATTGTTTCTGGGCATTCGCAATACGGATATAACGTAAGTGTGGGTGTCATTAGTACAGCGCAATGCTCTTGTATAGTACTACTGTCCGTAAGTACAGCCTTAGCATTTTGCAATAAGTAACCTAACTGCCTGAAACCCAAACGCTTTACTATATGCAAATTATGTGCCTGAATAGAGAGCTTTTGTAGTACTTTTTCCGTTTCAGGGTTTACTACCATAATGATTGGGGTGTTTTTCAACTGCTTCAGGCAGGTTACAATCAGGTTTTTTAGGTTGGGGGGGTAGCTAATATTATATGGCTTATTCAATATCAACATAGCATAGCCATCTTTGCGCAGACCCAATGTATCCCAGAATTCAGGTATTGAAAATTGTTTTTTCACTTTATACACTGCATCAACGTAAGTGTTTCCGATAAAAAATATATTTTCATCCGGTACACCATTTATACGCAGATTTTCATTTGCTATTTGTGATGAAGTAAAATAAAAATCAGCCACTGCATCGCTGATGATTCTGTTTAGCTCTGCGCTGTATTCTCTATTGTCTGTACGTATGCCTGCATGTAATATTCCTAGCTTAATATCAGGTATTTTACGGGCAGCTATTGCGCAGCCTGCTGTCGTTGCTGTTTGCCCGGTTAATAATACTAGGTCTGGTTTGTTTTTAGATAATACACGGGCATATCTGGAGATAGCTGCAGCCATCTGTGTACTTTCTTCATTGTTGTCTATGTCAAGGTATATATTGGGGCGGCTGATGGATAGCTGGTTAAAAAGGTCTTTATCAAGATTGATGTCTATATCCTTACCTGTATAGATAAATCTATACCCTAAACGAGTACCTCTCTTTTGCTCATACTGAATAGCTTCCAGTACAGATGCTAATCGCAATATATCTGTTCTGCTACCTGCTATTATATCAACCAGCATATATGGTGTAATCAGTTATCCTCTTCGTTGTGCCTGTACAACGATGCTAAGTGTAAATATAAGAAAGCAATCCCGTGATATTATCCGTTGTTTTCCACAACACTATCAGCAAAGCTGTATAGATTGAACGATGGAGATAGCACGGCTTCTTGCAGGCGCAGCAAGAGTTTCGCCTTGCTGTAGCCAGCCATGCGCCTATGCTGTATTATTTGCCAGCAGCGTTCTGTTAATAACTGTAGCTTCTTTTGTGGTACACTATTGTATGTCGTCAGATAGTTTTCTATAGCTGCTGCCAACTCTGCCACACCATTGTTTTCGGTAGCAATCGTTTTAATGACAGGTGTTTCTTCCTGGTGCATACTCCGCTCATGTGCCAATATGCGCAGGGTACGGTATAGTGTATCGGCATTGTCCCTGTCTGCCTTATTTACCACAAATATGTTGGCTATTTCCATGATGCCGGCTTTCAAGGTTTGTACTTCATCACCTGCTTCGGGTACAAGTGCTACTATGGTGCAGTCTGCCAGCCCTGCTATCTCTACCTCACTTTGTCCAACGCCTACTGTTTCAACCAATATATAATCAAAAGGTGCATGTTTTACAACGTCAGTTATTTCAATGATTTTGGCATGAAGCCCGCCCAAAGCGCCGCGTGTAGCCAACGAGCGTATGTATACAGATGGGTGATTGTAAAAATCTGCCATTCGTATCCTGTCGCCCAGCAATGCCCCGTAGTTGAAGGGTGATGAGGGGTCAACTGCAATTACGGCTATTTTTTTTCCTGTAGCTATCCAATGGTGCAACAGTGCGTTTACAAGGGTGCTTTTACCTGCCCCCGGAGGGCCTGTAATGCCCACAACCTTTGCTGTATCTGTGTTTTGCAGTTTTTGCAGCAACGGTATGTATCCATCGAGGTCATTTTCTACCATCGTAATGCCACGGGCTAATGCTTTATAGCTGCCTGCTTGTATCTCTGCCAGAAGTTGTGTTATCTTGTC
>CALESY010000112.1 GCA_937919945.1 uncultured Chitinophagaceae bacterium
ACCTAGCAATAAGATTTCCCAATAATGCCATTTCTAAACCCTACTTATTAAATTTTTCTTTGTTGCAAGTAAAGGGATACAAAAGTAACCATTAGTTTCAGTTTTTTATGATAGTATATTTTTTGTTTATAATATATAAGGGTGAATTTAACATTTCAGAGACTTAGCAATTGGGTAACGATTTCTATACACTATCTACCTATAAGGCATTACCTTTGCGCCCACAGAATGGATGTACAGATAGTTAATAAATCGCCACACGAACTGCCTAAATACCAAACGGTTGGCTCGGCAGGTATGGATTTGCGGGCATGGCTGCCAGAGGCTGTTACGCTATTGCCTATGGAGCGCAAACTGATACCTACAGGTTTGTTTATGGCGTTGCCGGTTGGTTATGAAGCACAGATACGTCCACGTAGCGGATTGGCTATCAAACGAGGGTTATCTTTAGTGAATACGCCCGGTACTATTGATAGTGATTACAGAGGAGAAATAATGGTGCCTGTCATCAATCTGAGTACAGAACCACAAACGATAGAAGACGGTGAACGAATAGCTCAAATGGTAATAGCCCGATACGAACAGATAAGTTGGGCGCTTACAGATACGCTGGACGAAACAGAACGCGGTGCAGGTGGCTTTGGACATTCAGGCACTCAATAATATTAATTTTAAAAGACTCAATACAACAGTATATGAATATTATTATCCCGATGGCAGGAATGGGCAAAAGGATGCGCCCGCATACACTTACAACAGCGAAGCCACTGATACCTATAGCAGGTAAGCCCATTGTACAACGCCTTGTTGAGGACATCATAGCTACCAGCAACGAGAAAGTAGAAGAAATAGCATTCATCATAGGTCCGTCTTTTGGTAAAGAGGTGGAAGATCACCTTTGCAAAGTAGCAGAGAGCCTTGGTGCTAAAGGTAAAATATGTTATCAGGAGCATGCGCTGGGTACTGCTCATGCAATACTGTGTGCTAAAGAAAGTCTGAAGGGCAACGTGTTTATAGCGTTCGCAGATACATTGTTCAAAGCTACTTTTAGCATAGACAAAAACAAAGACGCGATAGTGTGGACACAAAAAGTGGAAGACCCAACTGCATTTGGTGTAGTGAAACTGAATGATAACGGTGAAATTGAAGCATTTGTAGAGAAGCCGAAAGAATTTGTATCTGACCTTGCTATAATAGGGGTTTACTATTTTAAAGATGGTGAAAACCTGCGCAAAGAACTGCAAAGGCTGATAGATGAAGACATCAAGCTAAAAGGTGAATACCAGATTACAGACGCTATGGACCATATGCTGAAAAATGGTGTCAAGTTTTATACAGATCAAGTAGCTGAATGGTTGGACTGCGGTAATAAAGATGCCACAGTATATACCAACCAACGCATACTGTCCATCAAAGCAGATAAAGAACAATTAGTATCAGAAACAGCTATTATTGAAAACTCGGTGGTAATACCCCCATGTTTTATTGGTGAGAATGTAGTAATCAGAAATTCAGTAATAGGGCCGTTTGTATCGCTTGAAGAGGGTGTACAGATAAAAGACAGCCGTATTAATAACAGTATTGTGCAATCTCACAGCATTGTTAAAAATGCACGTATTGAAAACTCCTTACTCGGGAAAAGCGTAAATTACAATGAAAAGCCCCGCGATTTGAGTATTGGGGATTTTTCTACACATATATGAAGCTGAAACCCGCGAATATATTATTGACGGCATTGGTAGTATTAACTGCCAATGCCTTGTTATATGCACAGGAAAGTGCAAAGCCTGCTACACCACAATCAACGCCCAATATAAAAGGTTTGGAGGCTGATGTGATGTATTATGATGCATTACGTGCCCGTATAAAGGGAGATGATAAAGAAGAAGAAAAACTTTTACTACAGGTAGTAGGTATGAAACCGGAAGCATCCGGCGCATATTACGATCTTGCACGCCTGTACTTCAAAGCCAACAGAAGCGATAAAGCAAGCGAGTATATCAAAAAAGCTATTGCGCTTGATGGTGATAATGTTTGGTACAAAACACAGTATGCCGAAGTGTTGGTACAAAACAAGCAATATGAGGAAGCTGCAAAGCTGTTTACAGATATTGCAAAAAAAGAAAAGTATAATGATGAGTACTTGCTGAAAGCGTTCAACCTGTATCAGCATATAGGTAAGTATGATGAGGCATTAACGATAATAAACAGTTATCTGGTAAAAGAACCCGATAATGAAGAAGCATTAGACCTGAAGAAAAAACTACTGCTGAAGCGTAATGATGTGGATGGGGTAGTAAAGGTGATAGAACAACAAATAGCAGCCAACCCTACTGACGGCAAGTATTACGCAGAGCTGGCAGAAGTATACGATAATAATAAGCTGACCGGTAAAGCGGCAGAGATGTACAAAAAAATGGAAACCCAATTTGGCGATGACCCTAATGTACAATTATCGTTGGCAGAACATTATCAGAAAAACAATAATCAGCAGAAGTATGATGAATACATGAAGAAGCTGATAACCAACAAAACGCTTGATGCCGATGTACAGCTCAGTTTGTTAGGCCCCATTATTGTAGAAGCCGGTAATGATACGGCAAAACGTAAGCAAGGTCTTGAACTTATTTCACTGTTGGCAGTGCAACACCCCGAAAATCCGCGTGTGGCAGCTTTTTACGGAGATGTACTGGCGTTTAATAACAGGTTGAATGAAGCAACGGAGCAATACAAAAAATCATTGCAAATCGATCCTTCATCTTACAAAATATGGGAAAGCCTCTTGCTTGCATATACAGACAGGGAAAATGCAGATTCGCTCATACGCTATAGTGAAAAAGCATTGCGCCTTTTCCCCAACCAGGCAATGTTTCATTACCTGAACGGCGTGGGACAGATGAATAAAAAAGATTACGCTAAGGCTGTTAAGTCAATCAGCAGGGGTATAGACATGCAGCCTGAAGATAACAAAGCACAACTGGCACAGATGTACACTACATTGGGCGATGTGTACAACTATATGAAAAAATACACAGAGTCGGATAGTAGTTATGAACAGGCATTACGAGCAGACCCGATGAATGCAACTGTATTGAATAACTATGCTTATTACCTGAGTGTACGCGGTGCAAGGCTGGAAGATGCTGCGAAGATGTCAAAGAAATCGCTTGATATACGTAAGGATGAGCCAAGTTTTTTAGACACCTACGGATGGATATTGTACAAGCAGGGAAAATATGACGACGCACGTACGTACATACAAAAAGCTATAGATATCAATGGCGAAGCCGCAGACGGTACGCTTTGGGAACATCTGGGCGATGTGTATTACAAACAAGGAAATGTAGACAAAGCAGTAGAGTGTTGGACAAAAGCAAAAGAGAAAGGAACTGAGAATACAGATATTGATAAAAAAATCAAGGACAGAAAGCTGTATGAAATTTAATATAGCGTGGGTATCGGTAGTGTTGATTGCCATTACATCCGTTTTTACATCTTGCCAAACCAATAAGAAGCCGGTAAGCAAAAATGTCTGGTTTGAGAAAAAATATGCCATCAAAGAGCGTTTTGGTACAAATACAGTAGATACACCCGGTGCTACTAAAACAGATGTGGTAGCCAAAGAACCCAACAATGATAAAGTGCTGCTGATGGCTAACCTTGCACCTTTGTTGTTGAGTGAAATTGATTACAAGACATTCAGCGGTAAAGCTAAAATGCATTACGCATCCAACGAGCAAAAGCATGATTTGGTAGCGCATATACGCATCAGTAAAGACAGTGTAATATGGGTGAATGTAACCGCCGCCGCTGGTATGGTAAGCGTGGCACGAATATTCGTCACACCCGATAGCTTGCTACTGCTGAACTATCTGCAAAAGGAAGTACATAAACTGGCTATTGCTGATGCCAATAAGTTGTTGCCCTTTCCTGTCAACTTTTCGCTGATGCAAAACCTGCTGATTGGCAACCTGCTGAAAAAAGGTGGCACACCGCAAAATGCAACCGACTTTGGTGGTACATGGACGCTGAGTATGGAAGACATGGATATGTACCAGCAGATAGGGTTTAACAAAGCTGATAGTACTATTCGTAGTATGCAAATGCGTACAAAAGATGATAGTGTACAAGCCATGATGCAATTTGGTGTTTATGAAAATACAGATGGCAGAAAGTTTGCTACTGAAAGGGTTATATCAATCAGCAACAAAGGTGAACCTCATTACATTGATTTAAATTTCAACAAGGCTGAATTTGACCAGCCATTAGATATGCCGTTCAACATTCCTAAAAACTATAAGTTAAAATAAATAATTGCGTTAAAATTGCCTGCCCTGCTTCAATAGCAGGGCTTTTTTTAGTTTCTTTACCATTATTTTTGAAGCTATATATAAACAAATCATACTGCTGATGAAGGTTGTAATATTTGCAGGTGGTAGAGGTACTCGAATATCCGAAGAGTCGTCGCTAAGGCCGAAACCTATGATAGAAATAGGTGGTAAACCCATCCTGTGGCATATCATGAAGATATATGCCGCTTACGGGCACACGGAGTTTATCATCTGCCTCGGCTACAAAGGGTGGATGATAAAAGAATACTTTGCTAACTACTTTCTGCACAATGCAGACATCACAGTAGACCTTTCTAAAAACTCATTAGAAGTACACAATAACAATGCTGAGCCGTTTAAAATTACATTAATAGATACCGGTGTAGATACCATGACGGCAGGTAGGTTGAAGAGAGTACTGCCTTTTGTTGGTAATGAAACTTTTATGCTTACTTATGGGGATGGTGTGAGTGATGTAAATATTAATGAGTTGGTGCAGTTTCATAAAGAGAGCGGTAGGGTTTGTACGATGACAGCTATACAAGCTACCAGCCGTTTTGGTGTTATCAAAATGGAAGATAATGGTGTCATAGATAGCTTTGAAGAAAAGCCTGCCGATAGTGGTACATGGATAAACGGAGGCTTCTTTGTTATCGAACCGTCTATTGCCAAATACTTGCCAGATGATGCTGATGATATAATGTGGGAACGATACCCGATGGACAAACTCGCCGCAGATAAACAGATAACAGCTTATAAGCATCATGCATTCTGGAAGTGCATGGATACACTACGAGATAAAGAAGAACTGGAACACCTTTGGCAAACAGAACCGTTATGGAAAAAGTGGTAAAGGCAGCATACTTGCGTTCGGTATTTAAAGACAAGCGCGTGTTTGTAACAGGGCATACGGGCTTTAAAGGCGCTTGGCTGATACAGATACTGCAATGGTTAGGAGCAGATGTAAAAGGCTATGCTTTAGCACCTGAAAAATCGAATGATTTATACAATCTGATTGACGGCGATAAAGTTTGCTACAGTTCTGTCATAGGCGATTTGCGCGATATACATAAGCTGCAAGGCGAAATGGTGCGTTTTGAGCCACACTTTGTTTTTCATCTGGCGGCACAGTCGCTTGTGCGTCGTAGCTACGATATGCCAGTTGATACTTTTATGGTCAACACGCAAGGCACTTGCCATGTGTTGGAAGCGGTACGTAGTATGCAGCACCTTTGTGTGGCATTGATGATAACTACAGATAAGGTGTATGAAAACCCTGAGCGAGGTACGCCTTTTAAAGAAGATGATAAATTGGGTGGGTATGACCCATACTCTGCTAGCAAAGCAGCTGCAGAGATAGTTGTAGAGTCTTATACACGTTCTTTCTTCAACCCGGAAGCATATAGCAAACATCAAAAAGCAGTTGCTTCTGTACGTGCGGGTAACGTAATAGGCGGTGGCGATTTTTCTGACGACAGGATAATACCTGATATAGTGCGTGCGTTGGAGTTTGGTGAAACTGTTGGTTTGCGCAACCCTCAATCTGTACGACCGTGGCAGCACGTATTAGAGCCACTTGGTGCATACCTGCTGCTGGCAGCTAAGATGACGGAAGACCCCATACGTTACAGCACACCATTCAACTTCGGGCCGAATGTGAACGATACACTGACAGTTGAAGACCTGACTAAAATATTTGTATCACGTTACGGTACTGGTGGATACAAAATAATAACCCCCGATAAGCCATTGCACGAAGCAAAACTGCTGTTGCTTGATAGCAGCAAGGCGCTGAACCTGATAGGTTGGCAACCACAACTGGATGCTACACAAGCCATAGAAATGACGGCAGACTGGTATGCAGACAAAGAAAATGCCGCACACGAAAAATGTATGCGGCAGATTGCTGATTATTTTGGTAATTATTAAGCAGTGGCAAAACTATCCGTAAATATTTCTTCAGATAGTTGGAGTGTTTGTAATGCCTCTTGGTCTAAATAAAACTCTTTTTTAGCTGTATCGTATTGATACAGTTTTTTTATGACTTCTTTTTGATTGATGACAAACTGCACAGCATCTGCAATAAAGTCAATTTCGCTTTCCAGCATAGTAGGGTGCAGCGATATACGTACCCAACCTATCCGTACTAATGGATTACCGCTTACTATTTCGTCTTTTATATGCAACGATGCATCGTGATCGAGCCCGTAAAGGTGATGCCCGTATGTGCCTGCACATGAACAACCGCCACGTGCCTGTATGCCAAACATATCATTCAGTGCTTTTACCACCATATGGTAGTGCATATCATCAAACACCAACGACAATATGGCTTGCCTGTGTCGTATGCCGGGTTCAAGTATTTTTACACCATCCATTTTCTCTACACGCTGCCAAAGGCGTTCCAGCAATTCTTCTTCCCGCTGCTGAATATTGGCAGTACCCATTGCCTCTTTCAGTTCTATAGCTTTTGCAACGCGGATGGTTTGTATAAAGCCAGGTGTGCCGCCATCTTCGCGACTTTCAATGTCTGTTTTGTAAACGTGTTTTTCGTATGGGCTTGTCCATACTACTGTGCCGCCTCCAGGGTGGTCGGGCGTGGCATTTTGGTACAATTCTTTTTTGAAAACCAATATGCCGCTACTGCCGGGGCCTCCTAAAAATTTGTGCGGAGAAAAGAAAATTGCGTCAAGGTATTCATTAGGTATGGCGGGGTTCATGTTGATGTCGACATAGGGTGCATTACAGGCAAAGTCTACAAAACAAAGCCCGCCGTGTTGATGGATAATAGCAGCTATTTTGTGATACGGTGTGTAAACACCTGTAACATTTGAGCAGGCAGTGACAGAAGCTATTTTCAATTTGCGTTGCGCATAAGTTGTAAGCAGTTTTTCAAAAGCAACTAAGTCAACTTCATTTTGTTCGTTGGGAGGTATTACTACTACCTCACAAATAGTTTCCAACCATGTGGTGTGGTTACTATGGTGTTCCATGTGTGTGATGAATACAACTGGACGTTCATTGTCGGGTATCGTTATTTTATCTTCAAAATTTTCGTGCAGCCGCAGCCCCAGCATCCTTTGAAATTTGTTGATGACACCGGTCATGCCAGCATTGCTCGATATAATGACTTCATTCGCGCCCGCCCCAACATGTGCTTTTATTTTTTGCAGGCTTTGTTGGTACAGCTCCGTCATATGAGAGCCCGTGAATGTAGTACGTGTATGTGTATTGGCAACATAGGGGTACACCTCATCCATCATAAAATCTTCAATAGGCTTATACATACGGCCGCTGGCCGTCCAGTCGGCATACAGTATTTTCTTTTTACCAAATGGCGAAACGAAACTATGGTTGATGCCGATAATGTTGTTGCGTATATCCTGAAAATGTTGCTGCATATGCGGTTTGCTTGAAGCCGGCTGTAAAATTACCCTTTTCTTTAAGTTTTTTATCGCTAAACGCTGTAATTTGGCATAGTATGTATCATTTTGAAGCATTGCCATTGGCCGGGGCGTTTCTCATAACGATGCCCCGTTTTGCAGACGACAGGGGAGTATTCATCAAGCCATTCAATGAGGCTACTTTCAGGCAGGCAGGTATTGAATTTACCTTGCGTGAAAGTTATTATTCTACGTCTGCCAAAAATGTGATACGTGGTATGCACTTCCAGTTGCCTCCGCACCAGCATAGCAAAGTAGTTTTTTGCCCGCAAGGGGCTATACTGGATGTGATTGTTGATTTGCGCAAAGAATCAGCTACGTACGGACAACACTATGCACACGAGCTTTCTGCTGATAATCATAAAGCCTATTTCATTCCTGAAGGTTTTGCTCATGGTTTCAAGGCACTGACGGATGAAACCATGACGTACTATTTGGTATCGTCGGGCTACGATAAAGAAAGCGATACGGGTGTATTGTACAATAGCTTTGGTTTCAACTGGGGTTTAGATAATCCTATTATTTCCGAAAGAGATTTGTCGTTTGTTTCTTTATCAGATTTTGATAGCCCGTTTGTAATTTGACTATTCTATCTTAATTAATGTGTCAGATTTAATATCTCCTTTGTAATTGGATGTAATGACTATTTTTTTGTTTGACAACACCTCTTTAATAGTAACGTTGATTGAATCTCCCAGAGTGTAATTATTCATCTCCTGTGGAAATGTTGTTTCAAGATACTTTAAAGTATATGAGCATTCATTATGCCAGATTGTTTTGAAAGTTGTGTAGTATATCAAATCGCAAATTTGTAAGTTTTGGACTTCAGTTGAATCAGATGTTCTACTATAAGTTTTAGGAAATCCAATATGCGCAGATTCAAACCTCCCATATCTAAACATGGAACAATCTGTTCCTTTTTTTAAAGATTGGCAAGAAGCAAAAATACTTATGATAATAAGTATTAAACAAATGCGCATAATCAGCAAGTGAATATACTAATATTCCAACATTTTAGTGTAAGGTAACGGTATAATTAAAGATGCTTTAGCCATGATAAAAAGTCACGGCTAAAGCATCTACCAATATTTTCTATACCTAAGTCTGAAAACATGGCTTATATGGTTGGATAATAGCAAGGATAGCAGATTAATCAAAATACAAGCCTTACCTTTGCGTTTCCTTGAATTAACAATATGAAACTCAATAAAGTATTGGATACCCTCGGTATCAAAAAAGGCAATGAAGGGGCAGGTACAGGTACAAAATGGATAAAAGCAGGTGGAGAAAAGATTGTGTCGTGGAGCCCTGTAGATGGTAAAGAAATAGGTACGGTAAACGGTGTTACTCGCAAAACCTACGATGCGGTTGTGCAACAAGCAGAAGCTGCGTTTGCCGAATGGCGTATGTGGCCTGCACCCAAGCGTGGAGAGGTAGTAAGGCAGGTAGGGGAAGCGCTGCGCAAGCATAAAGAACCATTAGGCAGGTTGGTATCGTACGAGATGGGTAAGAGCCTGCAAGAGGGCTTGGGCGAGGTACAGGAGATGATAGACATTGCAGACTTTGCAGTAGGCTTGTCGCGCCAGTTGTATGGGCTTACTATGCACAGCGAGCGCCCAATGCACCGTATGTACGAGCAATGGCATCCGTTGGGTGTAGTAGGTATTATCAGCGCGTTCAACTTTCCCGTTGCAGTATGGAGTTGGAACAGCTTTCTGGCATGGGTATGTGGTAACACTTGTGTATGGAAGCCGTCTGAAAAAACACCGTTGACAGCCATTGCCTGTCAAAATATTATAGCAGATGTTTTCAAAGCCAATAAAGTGCCCGAGGGTGTTTGTGGTTTGGTGGTTGGTGGCCGTGAAACAGGTGAATGGATGAGCAATGATGCACGTATACCGCTTGTATCTGCCACAGGCAGCACACGTATGGGCAAGGCGGTAGGTGCGGCTGTTGGAGCAAGGCTTGGTCGTGCATTGCTGGAGCTAGGTGGCAACAATGCTATCATTGTAAGTGAGCATGCTGATATGAACATTGCTATGCGTGCCGTAGTGTTTGGCGCAGTTGGTACTGCAGGGCAGCGTTGCACCACTACACGCCGTGTTATTATACATGAAAGTGTATATGATGCATTTAAAAAGAAATTAGTAGCTGCCTACAAACAACTGAACATCGGCGACCCGCTGAATGAGAAAAACCACGTTGGTCCATTAATCGATACCGATGCAGTACAAAATTACCTGCACGCTATGGATGCGTTGAAAAAACAAGGGGCTAAAGTAGTCGTGCCTGGTGGTGTGCTGAGTGGTAAGGGCTACGAAAGCGGCTGCTATGTAAAGCCTTGCATCTACGAAGTGAAAAATGATATGCAGATAGTGCAGCATGAGACGTTTGCACCACTATTGTATATTATGAAGTATAAGACTCTGGAAGAGGCAATAGCATTGCAAAATAATGTGCCGCAAGGTTTATCGTCTTCCATCATGACGCTGAATATGCGCGAGGCGGAAACATTTCTCTCTCACAAAGGCAGCGATTGTGGTATAGCTAATGTAAACATCGGTACAAGTGGTGCGGAAATAGGTGGTGCTTTTGGTGGTGAAAAAGAAACAGGCGGTGGCCGTGAAAGTGGCTCTGATAGCTGGAAAGCCTATATGCGCCGACAAACAAATACCATCAACTGGAGCGAGAACCTCCCATTAGCACAGGGCATTAAGTTTAACATCTGATAATATACAGCTTGTAAATATAAAGCGGGGCTACAGCCCCGCTTTTCTTATGTGGTAGTGTTGTAATTATTTATAGTACCGTGCTTCAAAAACTGCCAGCAGGTAGTTGTCGTTATATAGCAGTAGATGCTTGTCATTTATCAGGTATCTGTTGGCTTTTGATAGTGCTTTCAATACGTATTGCTCCACATCCATTCTGTCTTCACAAGCCATCAGTGTTGTCAGTGCGTCAAATTGTATAGCACCTTTTCTGCCTTCGCTGTGTGTACCTTCTATAGTGTTGCATCCTGTAAAGCCCTCCAGCTTTCCACGTCTTGTATTCAGCCTTATGAACACATCGCGTGCATCAGCAGGTGTTTCTACAGCCTTGCCATTCATCTCAGCCAGTCGCCAGTAGGTATTAGTGAGTTCGGCTTCGCCTTTTGGTACATGTGGTTTCTTTTTACCGCTGCGGCAAGATGCTGCCAGCGAAAGTGTAAGTATCAGTAAGAGAATGGTACGCATCATATGGTTGTACTAAGGTGGCAACTAAGATAATAAAAAGGCTGAAACTATCAGATATATATGGTATATTGCTTTATATAAATACGGCGTTCATTTATAACAATCTCTTCATGCAATTAAAAATTTACAAGAACTGTTTATTGTTAGTTATTTGCTTGTTATGCTTCATGTCTGTAAAAGCACAGGGTGTGAACGCATTATCAGCAGCTATAACAAAAGCCCGTCAGTCGGGTATTGTATTTCAGGATGCTAATTTGTTTACAGCTATACAGGGTGTAAAACACACCAATGTGTTAAGCGAAGAAACCTTGTTGCAACCAAATAAAAGTATTATCAGTGCTGTATATGAAAGCAGGCCACAGGCTATATCTGTAAAATTTACAGATAGTAAAGGTAAAGTCTTTATACTCGAAATGATGCAATCGAAACCAATGGCTGATAATGCCAATTTTGGTTACATCACCCATCAAGGCAGGTATCAGCAGCGTGTAGATAATGGGTTGCATTATCAGGGTGCATTGGCAGGCACAGAAAAATCACTCGCATCCATGAGCATATTTGCAGATGGCAGCATTATGGCATTATTCGCAAACGATGAAGGCAACTATGTAGTGGGCGAATTAGAAGACAAATCAGGCAATTATATTTTGTACAACGATAGAGATATGCTGATAAAGCCTGCTATGCCATGTACGGTAAGAGGTGAAGAAAGGGCTAAACCCGTAAATGTTGGCGCGCAAGGTAAAACCACTGCAGCTAATATGTGTCGTAAAGTACAATTGTATTGGGAGTGCGACTACCAGTTTTTTCAAAATAAAGTGACGCTTATTGCAGCCCAAAATCATATGACCGGACTCTTTAATCAAGTACAAACACTATATACAAATGAAAATATTTCTATAGAACTGAAGTCGCTATACATATGGACAGTAAATGATGGTTATCCTTCTGGTACATCAAATGAGGGCTTGGATATTTTCAGAGGTTATTGGAATGGTCATAATGATGGTTTTGATGGTGATATTGCCCACTTCATTACAATGGATGCTAGTGGCAACGGGGGGCTTGCATATCTGGATGTTATAGACTTAAGTAGTCGGATGTTTGCATATGCATATAGTGAAATTCATGCCAGTTATAATGCAGTTCCGACTTATTCATGGAGTGTGATGGTTATATCGCACGAAACAGGGCACAATATGGGTTCAAGGCATACGCATTGGTGTGGTTGGAACACCGGTGCAGGTGGTAGCTGTGGTTCTGTCGATAATTGCACTACACAAGAAGGTGGTAGTAGTTGTACAACCTGTCCGTCAACATTAACAAATGCAGCACCTGTTGGTGCATGGTCGGGTAGCATCATGAGTTACTGTCATTTAGTAGCAAGAGGTATAAATTTGGCAAACGGATTTACCACACTGCCAGGTAATCTGCTAAGAGATAATGTTACTAATACAACCAATCTAAAGTCCGTAATCAGCGCTAAACTAACACCTACCGATATTTGCACAACCAATGGTGCTGTAACACTCACCTACAATAGCGATAATTTTGGTGTAGCACCCTATACCTATACTTGGTCTAATGGTGGTAACACGCAAAGTATCGGATCCTTGAGTACGGCAGGCAATTATACGGTTACTGTTACAGATGCTAACAATTGTACCAATACCTTCAATGCAGATGTAGTTAAACTCGCACGCCCCGGCAATGGTAAACCAACTGGGTACAGTTTGCCAGTTTGTTGTAACAAAGGCCCTGTAACAATAACGCTATCTGCAGATGTGCCAACAGATTTGAAAAGCTGTCAAACAGTAGCATGGTTGCGTACCACATCGCCCATAGCAAGCTTTGCCGCAGCACAAACGGCATTTAATGCTGCTTCAGCAGCGGATATTTTATACAGCACAAATAGTGCAGCCGTAACAAATAGTACAGCCGCAACTTTGTCTGTTAGTTCACCCAATCCTTGTTCTAATCAATCATATTATTATACACCATTTGTAACACGTAAACCAAAGGCGGTGAATAATATCACCTCTACAATATCTAATACTGGTACGGTAGAGCAGGATATTACAGTAATAGGTGCATACGCAACATTGCCAAACCAATCTACGGTAGCAACATCTTGCGATTTATTAGACACACCTACTGTTAAAACTTTATCTGTTACGGTTTCCAACTATACTGGCCGTAGTAACAACCTGACCATACTTGTGCAAAACGCAACTACCAATACTGTATGGTACAGGGTAAACGGGTTGGCAGGCAATGGTACATACAGCATCCCGCTGACAGGCGTAGCTAATCCATTAGAAAGCATGGTAATTAAAGCATTTGATTTCAACTGCTCTAATTCTACTACTTGTATCAGTTCTTCTTTAAATATCAGTGCCACACGTGTTATTACATATGCGGCTATCACTACACCACGTTTCGAAGCTGTGTGCCAAAGTGGTACGTCGACACAGTTAGGCTTTCGTCCGGATAGTTGTATATCTGTGAGTATAGAAGAAATAATATCAGGTAATCCCGCCAACATCACCATATTCCCCAATCCTGCTTCTCAATCCGCTACTATTAAGTTCACTGCTCAGGCAAACGGTAAAGGAGAATTGAAAATAACAGATGTTACAGGACGTTTGATACAGTCTTTCCCAGTGGACTATTATAACGGAGATAATTATCTGCCAATCAATACAGGCATATGGGCTAAAGGGGTTTATTTTATTGCGCTAAAAGCAGAAAATGGATACAGCAATGTAAGACTGGTGGTTGAATAACAATACTGATTTTATAAAAAAAGCCTGCTGTATATGCAGGCTTTTTTTAATCTATTATGCGGCCAATGCTTTGTAGTATATAATGATAGCCATTGCTATCACTCACAACATCATATCTTAAATCGGTTATTTCAGAGCCACTATATGATTTGCCTTTTGCCTCTCTGTAGTTTTCCAATCCTCTTGTATTAGTTATATCAAATATTGCTGTGGCACATATGTTGTTGTTCTGTACATTCGCAAACATATAGGCTTTGCCGTCTTGCTCAATATATTCGTTTGCCCAATAGCGCACATCTTTGGCTGTAGATAGTTCTTCGTGTAATGACTGTCTGTATGCAATAGCATCAGGCTTATTATTTTCAAATATTGGATTTGTATTCTTACACTCTGGCCTGTTGCAGGCTGCCATCAGTACACAAATAGCTAAAACCGATAAGATAATCTTTATCATATATTGTCTTTTAGCAACTATAACGGATATTTAATTAATATATTATACGGAGTTGGGGGTAAAAATGATGGTTATTTTTCAGTTTTTGTATCAGATATCGTACTTTTGCGCCCAGTTTCATCATTTGATTTTCTATATATTATAATATGTCGGGACAGCTTAAAGAAGTTCGCAACCGTATAAAGTCAGTTACATCTACTCAGCAGATAACAAAAGCCATGAAAATGGTGAGTGCTGCCAAACTGCGCCGCGCACAGGATGCCATCATACAGATGCGCCCGTATGCACAAAAGCTGCAGGAAATGTTGAGCAATATAGCCAGTTCATCTTCAGATATGGCATTGCCATTGGCAGAGGAACGCGCTGTTGAGCGTGTGTTGCTGATACCTGTTACCAGCGACCGTGGATTGTGTGGTGCATACAACTCAAATGTCATAAAAGCTACCCGCCAGTTGATTGCAGATAAATATGCTTCACAACATGCTGCTGGCAATGTTACTATACTGCCAATAGGTAAAAAAGGTTTTGAATACTTTACCAAAAACAATTACAATGTAGTAGCTGATTTCTGGACCATATTTGCCGACCTGAGTTTTGATAATGTACGCAACGCAGCGGTCTATGCTCAAAAGGCATTCCTGAATAAAGAATACGACAGGGTAGAATTAATATATAGCCAGTTTAAAAACGCCGCTACTCAAAAGTTTGTTACCGAAGCTTATCTGCCAATACCCAAAGTAGAAAACGAAGGTAGTAACAAGAATAGCGACTTTATCTACGAGCCATCTAAAGAAATATTGGTACAGGAACTAATGCCGAAAATCTTGAATACGCAGGTTTTTAAAGCTGTATTGGATGCCAATGCATCAGAACATGGTGCGCGTATGACTGCGATGGATAAGGCCAGCGAAAATGCCAACGAGTTGTTGAAGAACCTGAAAATAAGCTACAACCGTGCTCGCCAGGCTGCTATTACTACTGAGCTTACAGAGATTGTGAGTGGTGCAGCAGCATTGCAGGGATAATTTGATTTTTCTATACTATATAATAAGAACCGCCGCATCTGATGATGCGGCGGTTTTTTTCGTATTTTTAGCAATATAAATAATGGCTGATATGCGAAAACTGCTTTTTATAACATTATTGATTGGTAATTACCTCGCCACTGCACAAAATGCCCGTGTAAAACAATACACTGCCCCATTGGCCGGTACAGTAGTGTTGCGCGATGTGGAGGATAACTATAATGCGCAGGTCATCAATACTGAAGCACCGGTTCCGGATGCAGGTAAATTGCAGTTAATGGATATTAAAAAGCAAGTAGCTGTACAATTTCCGTACAAGCGGGCAAATGTGGCATATAAAACAACTGCTACAGCAGCGCCGATAGTAGAAAAAGGATATGTTGCAGACTCATTTACGGGTATACCCCCCGATAATGATATGGCCATATCCAAAGCAGGCAAGGCAGTATCTGTTGTTAATAGCATGATCGCCATAACAGATGATGCACTTGGCAAAATGACATTTAAAAGGGGACTGAAAACGTTTTCGAATGCGGTAGGCTTAAATGATTTTAATGATTACCGCTATGACCCCAAAATAATGTATGACCCTGAGGCAGATAGGTTCATATGCGTAATGCTGAATGCTATAAATGAATTGAACTATATCGTACTTGGCTTTTCAAAAACCAACGACCCTGCAGGGCAATGGAATTTTTATAAGTTTTATGGTAACTACAATAACGATACAACATGGTTTGATTACCCGAGCATTGCCATTACAAAAAATGAGTTTTTTCTGACAGGAAACAAAATCAAATTCAATGCAAGCTGGCAAGCAGGCTTTGCCGGCACAGTCATTTATCAGGTAAATAAGCAGGATGGTTACAATGCTGTATCCAATATCAGCTACCAGATATGGGATAGCATCAATATGAATGGCATTCAGATACGTAATCTATATCCTGCAAAAGGTGGTAGTGCTATCCTGGGTCCTTCGCAATACTTCCTGTCAAATAGGAACTTTGATGTGCAGAACGATACGGTGTTTTTAGTAAAAATACCAGATGTTATCAGTAGCGGTAATACAACATTGGATATTAAAGTATTGACATCTCCTACAAAATACGGTGTGCCACCAGACGGTCGCCAGCCCGATACGTCTGTAACACTAGCTACAAACGACGGGCGGGTACTTGGTGCCTATATTGATGGTGATGAAATACAGTTTGTAAGTACTACAGTAAGCCCGGGTAGTGGATCGGCAGGTATTTTCCACGGTATTATTAAAGACTTTGCTACTAGCCCTGTTTTCAAACATACGCAGATATTATCTGTAGATACGATGGATTTCGGCTATCCTAATATTACATATGCCGGAAACCCATGGGGTTTGAGGCAATCGCTGATTTCTTTTAATTATACAGGGCCAAATATCAATCCCGGTATGGGCGCCATGATGTTTGATGGTGTTGGCTACTCTCCTATAACGTTAGTAAAAACAGGTACAGGCAGCATTAAAAGATTGACAAGTAAGCAGCAGCGTTGGGGAGACTATATGGGCTCACAAGTTGATTGGAATAATATTGGAACCGTATGGATAGAAGGGATATATGGCAGAAGCGATAATGATTATGGAAACTGGATGGCCAAGTTGAACTCCCCGTTGTTGAGCATCAATAAGAAACAAACTTTTACTGAGAGTAAAATATATCCCAACCCATCAGTTCAATTAATGTACTTTGAATTCACATTGTCCGAACAGACAAATCTCGTATTTGCTATTTACGATATGCAAGGCAAAATGGTAGATAAGGTGTTGGAACAAACTTGTAAAAAAGGAGCTAACAGACTGCAAATAAACATTGCATCACTACCTGCAGGTAATTACACTATTCAGGCAAATGCCGCAGACGGTAAAGCAGCTATGGTACAAACATTTACAAAACAGTAAATGAGATGTAATACCATAGCACTAACTTTGCGGTTGCCATGATGCAATTATTATTCAATCTGTCGCTGGCTTTCAGAGCCATACGTACCAACCGCTTGCGTACTGCACTCACTATTGCTATCATTGGCTTGGGTATCATGGCACTTGTTGGTATACTTACCGCTATAGAAGTGATGAAAGCCAGTGTGTATTCCAACTTCAGCAGTATGGGAGCTAATAGCTTTCAGATAACCAGTGATGTGGTGAAGAAAAAGAAGCGTGGCAGAAGGGGAGGCATTAGTATCAATATTAATGAAGGCCGTAATATCCGTTATGAGGAAGCAATTGCATTTAAAAAGCGTTTTCGCTTTCCTGTTACTACAGGCATATCCATGTCTGGCAGTAGTATCGCCACCGTGCGTTATGGTTCCGTAAAAACAAACCCTAATATTTCTGTAATGGGGGTTGATGAAAATTACCTCGATATATCTGATACAAAACTGGAAGCTGGCAGAAATTTCTCGGCATACGAACAGGAGTTCGGAACATACGTTTGCATATTGGGCAATGGCATGGCAAAGAAATTATTCGGTAGAAATTACTTGTCAGGCATAGGAAAAACAATTTCATTGGGAGATGTGAAGTATAAAGTAGCCGGTATTGCAGCATCAAAAGGCAGCAGTATGATTATGAATAGCGATAATCTGGTGTTGATACCATTAGCCAATGGCAGAATGACTTATGGCAACAACGAACGCTATGTGATAAATGTGAAAGTGACTGATATTAATAAGAAAGGTATTGCCGCAGAGGAAGCAGAGGGCTTGTTCAGAGTAATAAGGAAAGTACCGATAGGGGTAGAAAACGATTTTACTATAGAGCAAAATGACAACCTTGCAGAAATGGTATTGGATAGTATTAAGTACATTAGTTGGGCAGCTTTAGTAATTGGTATTGTAACGCTATTGGGTTCAGTAGTAGGATTGATGAATATTATGCTGGTATCGGTAGCAGAGCGTACGCGTGAAATTGGCGTAAGCAAAGCATTGGGTGCTAAGGCATCTACTATCAAACAGCAATTTCTTACTGAGTCTATTATGATAAGTGTAGCAGGTGGTGTAGCAGGTGTAATATTGGGTATGCTGGTAGGCAACCTATTCGGGTTGATATTTAATACAGGCTTCATTGTACCTTGGTTGTGGATAGGAGTAGGAGTAAGTTTGTGTGCATTAGTAGGTATTATATCGGGTATATACCCTGCCATCAAAGCTGCCAAGCTCGACCCGATAGAAGCATTAAGGCATGAATAATAACAACTGCAACAGGATAGTATGAGCGAACTGAAAGGATTAGTATATAAATCTACAGGCAGTTGGTACATCGTGAAAGATGAAACAGGTAAATTGTGGAATGCGCGTATTAAAGGTAAACTGAAGATTGATGAAGATATATCATCTACCAATCCTATAGCTGTAGGCGATACAGTGATATTTGATGTAGAAGAAAAAGAAGAAAATATTGCTACCATCAAAACTATAGCAACCCGCAATAATTATATAGTTCGTGTATCTCCCCACAACAAAAATCAGAAACATATTGTAGCCGCCAACCTCGATGCGGCATTGGTAGTTGCTACCATTGCAGAGCCCAGAACATCGTCAGGGTTTATTGACAGGTTTTTAATAACGGCTGAAGCTTATCACATACCTGCCATAATCGTTATAAATAAAATAGACCTGTTGAAGCCAAAACATAAGGAACAACTTGCATACTGGCAAAAAATATATACAGATGCCGGTTATGAAGTATATCCCGTAGTTGCATTACAGCCGGCAACCATTGAGCCATTAATGCAAAGACTGAAAGGTATTACAACACTTTTCAGCGGACATTCAGGTGTGGGTAAGAGTACACTGATCAATCAACTGATACCCGGCATGTCACTACGTACGCAGGAAGTATCGGGCTGGAGTGGCAAGGGACAACACACTACTACATTTGCAGAGATGTTTGATATGCCCGAGGGGGGTAAGATTATTGATACACCGGGCGTAAAAGAATTCGGACTGATTGATTTTGAAAAAGAAGAACTGGCACAATACTTTCCTGAAATGCGGAGAGAGATGCAGCATTGCAGGTTTAATAATTGCCTACATATTAACGAGCCGGGCTGTGCCGTGAAAGAAGCTGTGAACAATGAAACCATCAGTATTGACAGATACGCAAGCTACATGACGATACTTGACACCATTGAAAAAAAATGGTAACTACAGTAAAAGAATTTTCACATGATAATCTATAACGTAACAATAAAAATAGACAACAGTATACACGATGCGTGGGTGCAGTGGATGAAAGGTGAGCACATGCCTGAGTTGATGCAGACAGGATTGTTTACTGAATACAAACTATGCAGATTGCTTGAACAAGATGATAGCGAGGGGCCAACCTATGCAGCACAATACTTCTGCCATTCAGTAGAGGAATATAACGAATATATTTCAAAACACGCGCCACTACTGAGGGAAAAAGGTTTGCAAAAATTCGGTGATAAATT
>CALESY010000113.1 GCA_937919945.1 uncultured Chitinophagaceae bacterium
ATAAAATTTTACAAAAACAAAGCGATTATCTAGACGATAATGATCCAGTAAACACTCTTTATATTGCGTTAAAAGAAATGTTTTCTTTGTATGGCAGACATTAATAGAGAAGTTGTGTATAATGATACCCAAAAGGCTCTAATTCTCACAAAAGAAAAAGATTCTTCCTTTGTTTATTCAAACTGGTCCGATGAAGATTTGATTGACTTAAGAGGTTTTATAAGAGATTATTATCGAATAGAACAATTGGGAAAGTGTTCTTACTGTAGAAAGGATATATCGTTAGTTTCTGCATCTAATTGTCATGTAGAACATATTGTCCCTAAGTCTTTACATAGGGAGTTTATCTTTCTTCCTAAGAATCTTTGTGTAATATGTGCTGATTGTAATGAAATTAAGCGTAATCAGGAGACTCTAAATGAAGTGATTGATACCGTTACTAGGGACAATATAAAAAGATATCCGAGAAGTAGTAATGGGTTTAAGATTGTACACCCTCATTTTGATAATTATGATGAACATATACTCATTGTCGCAAATTCTTATTACTTAGATAGAACATCAAAAGGCCACTTTACAATTGGCGTCTGTAAACTAAATAGAAAACTACATGAATTTGGCTGGCCAATAGAAATAGTCAATAATGTACAAATCATAAATGCAATTAATGCTTATTTGGGTGCAGGGGACAATGTAGTAGCACAGTTTCAAGCATTCGAAGCATTAAGGGGTATTTTCTTTAATGTTTAAATGCTGTTTGCTTTCTATATACACATTATCTTTGCACCCAATTCTTAATATTTCATGGAGTTAACAGCATTAACGGCAATCAGTCCCATAGACGGCCGCTACCGTAGCCAACTAGCATCGCTGGCGCCTTATTTCAGCGAGTTCGGCCTTATTCGTTATCGTGTACGTGTAGAGGTAGAGTATTTCCTCTTCCTTGCCGAGAAAAAGGTTTTCAAACTACCTGCTGCTGTAAAGCCCGCCAAACTGCGTGACATTTACGAGAATTTTACGGAAGACGATGCACAGCAGATAAAGCTCACAGAGCGCACTACCAACCACGATGTAAAAGCAGTGGAATACTTTCTGAAAGAAAAGCTGAAAGCCCTCGGTGCCGGTGATGCGGTAGAGTGGGTGCATTTCGGCCTCACCAGTCAGGATGTGAATAATACATCCATCCCCCTGTTGTGGAAGGAAGCATTGGAAGAGCAGTTTTTACCTGCCCTGCAAAACATCATACTGGTACTGAAGAAGCAGGCAAAGGAATGGCGTGGCATACCCATGCTGGCACGTACACACGGGCAGCCTGCATCGCCCACTACATTGGGCAAAGAGTGGATGGTATTTATAGAGCGACTGGAAGGGCAGGTACTGCAACTGAGCCATGTGCCGTTTGCTGCCAAGTTTGGTGGTGCAACGGGCAATTTCAACGCGCACAAAGTAACTTTTCCTAAAACGGATTGGGTGAAGTTCGGCAACGATTTTGTAAACAATAAGCTGGGGCTGGAGCGTATGCAATACACTACGCAGATAGAGCATTACGACAACCTCGCTGCTCAGTTCGATGCGTTGAAACGTATCAACACGATACTGATAGATTTTGCCCGCGATGTGTGGAGCTACATCAGTGTAGAATACTTTAAGCAAAAAACCAAAGAGGGCGAGGTGGGTTCGTCTGCCATGCCGCATAAAGTAAACCCTATAGATTTTGAAAATGCAGAGGGCAACCTCGGCATAGCCAACGCCATCTACGAACACCTGAGCGCGAAGCTGCCCATCAGCCGCCTGCAGCGCGATTTGACAGACAGTACCGTACTGCGCAACATAGGCGTACCCATGGCGCACAGCTACCTGGCACTACGCTCTTTAGAAAAAGGGCTGGGCAAGCTGCTGCTGAACAAAGATAAAATGGCTGCCGACCTGAATGATAACTGGGCGGTGTGTGCAGAGGCTATACAAACCATCCTGCGCAGAGAAAACTATCCGCAACCGTATGAGGCGCTCAAAGCATTGACGCGTGGTAAGGATGGCATTACACAGAAAACACTCCATAAGTTTATAGACGGATTGAAGATTAGTGCCGCATTGAAGAAAGAACTGAAAGCGATAACACCGCATAATTATGTAGGGGTATATTAATGCGATAATGTGGCGATGCGATAATGCGTCAATGCTTTAATCCGTTAATTCAATGATGAATCTACCACAGCAACTGACAGATAGTTTGCAGCACGTCAAGGGTTTTGATAAAGAAGCTCTGATAGCTGCGCATCAGTTGCCTGCTGTTACATCCGTCAGGCTCAATCCGCATAAATACAGCACTGCATTCGCCGATAATGAACAAGTGCCCTGGTGTGCATCAGGCAGGTATCTGTCTGCACGCCCTGTGTTTACGGTAGACCCTCTGTACCATGCGGGGGCGTATTATGTGCAAGAGGCATCGTCCATATTTTTGCATCATGTACTCAGTAGCCATGTGCTGAATAATAAGCCACTGAGAGTTTTAGATTTATGTGCCGCACCCGGTGGCAAAAGTACACTGATAGCTTCTTTTCTTGGTGCAGACGATTTGTTGGTGAGTAATGAAGTTATCCGTACCCGCGCATCTATACTGGAAGAAAATATGACACGTTGGGGCTGCATGAACACATGGGTTACCAGTAACGACCCCAAAGACCTCGGCAGGCTTACAGGTTATTTTGATGTGATAGTGGTAGATGCGCCATGCAGTGGTTCAGGTTTGTTTCGCAAAGATGCCAAAGCGCTGGACGAATGGAGCGAAGCCAATGTATTGCTGTGCAGCCAACGGCAGCAACGCATACTGGCAGATGTTTGGCCCGCATTGAAGGAAGATGGGATACTTATATATGCTACATGCAGCTACAGCCCGCAAGAAGATGAAGAAATACTGGACTGGCTGAGCGATAATTTTGAAGTAAAAGGATTGGCAGTAACCACTAAAGAAGAGTGGGGTATTGCAGAAACACAATCTGCTAAAGGCATGTATGGTTATCGTTTCAGTCCGGATAAAGTAAAAGGTGAAGGCTTTTTCATTGCAGCCATTCAAAAGAAAGAAGAAACGGACGAGCTGAAACCCCTGCGCTACAAAACCCTGCAAAACAAACAGGCACAGGCGCAAACAAAACATTTACTGGATGTTGACTACGCCTGCCTGCAATTGGATAAAGACAACTACGTAGCCATACACCCCGCGCACGAAGATGACTATCATATACTGAAGCAATTTGTATACCTCCGCAAAACAGGTATAGAACTCGGCACACCTACACCTAAAGAATGGCTGCCCGCGCACGATGTTGCCATGAGCATACATGCATCTGCCACACTGCCAAAACTGGAGCTGAATAAAGAGCAAGCGTTAAAGTTTCTTAAAAAAGAAGATTTTCAGCTGCCCGATGGAACACATAAAGGGTGGATTTTGCTAACGTATAACGGGCTGGCACTCGGCTGGATAAAGGCTTTGGGCAACCGATTCAATAATTACCTGCCCAAGCATTGGCGCATACGTATGGAAATATCAGATACCGATTGGGCATAAATATTGTATATTGATAAGCGATAAAAGCAATTTTATGCTTCGTTTATTGATTATCGCATTACTCTCATTAGTTTCTTATACAGGCTTTGCATCAGCAGATAGTTTGTTTATCGTGTCGAAGAATGATAAGTGGATGGCCGCACACACTGTAAAAAGGGGCGAAACTATTTTTACCATAGCACAGCAATACCATGTACCACCTGCAACGCTGGCAGATGAGAATGGTGTCAATTATCAGAATGGGCTTGCGGTTGGCAGCACATTGTATGTGCCTGTAGGTATTTTCAACAAAGCTACTGCCGCCACACCTGCAGGTGGTTGGGTTCCTGTGTATTATAAAATACGCGAGCAGGACAATCTTTACCGCATCAGCAAAAACATCAACGAGCCGCAACGCAACATACAGGAGTGGAACAATATGTCCGATAATAGTGTGCACGTAGGCCAGGTGTTGATAGTGGCACGACTGCTATATGATGCTAAGACAAACAATTTTGCTTCATCAGAATCCACTACTCGTACAGAAACGAAAAAAGCAGATACTGTAACGGTACCTAAAGGACAGAAGTACACTGTACAATTTAAAGAACGTAAGGAAACACAAAAGGATGGCAGCATTGCTACGTACATAGTAAGAGATACGGTTTGGGCAGATACGCTGGGAGCATTCGGTAAAACCTATATGCAGCAAACGGGCAATGAAAAATACATAACCGAGGAAAAGGGTAGCGCAGTGTTTTACGAAACACCCGGCAAGCTACGCAGCCGTTATGGCGCAGATGCTAAAAGTAGTGTGATATACGCATTTCATAATCTGGCAAGGCGGGGTACAATTATTAAAGTATATAACCCGGGTACAGATAAATACATATTCGTAAAAGTAATGGGGCCATTACCTGAAACCAAACAGTATCACAATAGCGTAATAGGTATTGGCGACGATGCTAAAGAGGTATTGGGTGTGGTAGAAGATAAGGCGTGGGTAGAATTGAAATACAATTCGCGATAGTTATTCACAGCCATCTGATAAAAAGTTAGCGGCAATGTAATGCCTATTTTGTAGGTTGCCACTTTATGAAAGTGCTCGTAGTCCGTTTTTCATCTATTGGCGATATTGTACTTACCACACCCGTAGTGCGTTGCCTGAAGCAGCAGTTGCCGGGTATAGAGGTTCATTATCTTACAAAAGCATCTTTTCGTAGTATAGTGGCACACAATCCGTATATAGATAAAGTACACTATCTGGAAGATGATTTGAACCATGTCATTAATACGCTGAAAAAAGAATATTTTGATTATATAATAGATCTGCATCACAACTTGCGTACACTACGTGTAAAACGAGCTTTGAATGTGCAGTCTTATTCCTTCCGCAAGCTGAACGTGCAGAAGTGGTTGCTCACCAACTTCAAAATAAACCTGATGCCCGATACCAGTATTGTAGAACGATATATGGAAACCGTGAAGCCATTGGGCGTAAAGAATGACGGGCGCGGGCTTGATTATTTCATACCTGAATCGGCCAACCTGAAAAATACGGACATACCTATGAGCCATTGGGCAGGCTATATAGGTTGCGTAATAGGCGGCAGTATGAATACTAAAAAACTACCGATTGATAAATGGAAAGAGCTGGCAAGCATAGTGCCATATCCTATAATATTGTTGGGAGGTCCTGAAGACAAGGAAGATGGCGATAAGATTGCTTCGTACGACAGAATAAAGATTTACAATGCTTGTGGTAAATTCAATCTCAACGAGTCTGCCTGGTTAGTGAAAAATGCGCGGGTAGTAGTGAGCAATGATACGGGGCTGATGCATGTAGCTGCTTCTTACAAAAAACCGCTCATATCTCTTTGGGGAAACACAAGCCCTGAAATGGGTATGTTTCCATATTATGGTAATAATACTTTGAAGGGGAGTTATGAACCATTATCAGTCATATTTGAAAATAAATTAATAAAATGTCATCCCTGTAGTAAAATAGGTTATGACAAATGCCCGAAAGGCCATTTTCACTGTATGAATAATTTGAATATGAATGATTTGTCAGAAAAGATTAATTTTTTTTGGAAAAATGCCCAACCATTAAAATCTCATTAATGTCTATTAAGTTTAGTGTGCTACGATACTAGGATTTTAACATTTGATTAATATTTATAATTTGTTATGAATTTTTAGTCATTGTTATTTGGAGAAAAACTAATATAGTCGTACATTAACGCATTAAAATTTAACAAAGTAATCTAACGTTTAAACAACGCTTAAATATGAGAAGGTTATACTCTTTTCTCCTTGTTTTTGTCGCAGTGCTCAGCATTACGATGTTGCCTTCAAAAGAGGCGAAGGCATCGCACGCTGCCGGTGGCGAAATTATCTATGAGTGGATTGCAGACTCCACGTACCGCGTATTCTTTAAGTTTTACAGAGACTGTACAGGTATTCCGGAGCCTACTACGGAAGTATTGTGTATTACAGACTCTTGTAACTCGTTTACAAGCAACGTAACAATGAATAAGTGGACCGGTACATTACCCGGTGGTGGTACTAACGGTGACCCTGTATCAGCAGGTTGTTCTGCGTTTCCAAACAAGTGTCAGAATCCTTCTTCTGCTTTGCCGGGCTACCGCGAATGGTGGTATTCTGCCGTTATTCAATTACCAAGCAGATGTACTAAGTGGCGTTTTTCAGTTGGTATCAGTGCCAGAAACTCCAGTTTAAACATCGGTGGTGGTAACCTGTACATAGAAACAACATTTAACAATTCAGCCTTTCAGGGCAACTCTTCTCCATACTTCTCTATCAAGCCTATACCTTATGTATGTGTGAATACACCATATTCTTATAATAACGGTGCGATAGATCCGAATGGTGACTCGCTTGTTACAGACGTGGTAAATCCACTTCAGGCTGGTTCTTGCGGACCAGGTGTTATCATACCATTTGCTGCTGCAACACCAGCACTGAGTATTCCGGGTAATCCATTCCAAACAAACAATACGTTTGCAGTAAATGGTACTACCGGTCAAATGACTTTCACTGCCGCTACTGTTGGTGCACATACTTTATCTTGTAGGGTGCGTGAATATCGTAACGGTGTACTCATAGGTTACATCATGCGCGACGTGCAAGTACAGGTATTAAGTTGTTCAACAACACCTTCTGTGTTGACAGTAAATCCAACTTCTATATCAGGTGGTGCATTAGGTGTGGGTAACAGGGTTGAGGGTTGTATTAATCAAAACCTGTCATTCAACTTTGCAATGACATCTACAGATACAGGTGCTATATTGACTGCAGAAGATAACAGCTTCTTCTCAATACCTGCATCTACTATTACATATTCAAACCTCAGAACAGATAGCGTTGTAGGTACTTTCTCTTGGACACCTGGTCCGACTGACATCGGTTTGAAGAATTTGATTGTAACTATTAAAGACTCTACTTGTCGTCCTCCTGGTATCATGTTGTACTATCCTACAACTATACCTATATACATATGGCCTCCAACAAAAACAGTAGTGGATACAAACGTGTGTCCTAACGAAACAGCGTATCTTAATGCTAGTGGTGGTGGTAGCTATGTATGGGCAGTATTGCCTGGTGGTTCACCTATTACAAGCCTCAGTTGTGTTAACTGTCAAAGCCCGATTGCTTCTCCGGGTGTTACTACAACATATACGGTTACATCTACAATCAATACATTCTGTCCTAATAATAAAGATACTGTAACTGTTGGTGTATTGCAGGGTGTACCTTTCACTCCGCTTACAGACGTAGTTACCTGTCCGAGGAATCCTGTTAATCTTAACCTGCAGTTGATACCACAACCGGGTGTTGTATATAAAACTAAATGGTCGCCTGCTACATTCTTAAATAACGATACACTGAATGTGCCTACATCTACACCTGGTGCACCTATCACATATCGTGTTGTTGTATCATCAAACATCAACGTATGTAAGGCTTACGATACAGTAAACGTAGACGTACTCTCTGGTTTCGTATTACAAAATCCTGATACTGCAGTGTGCGAAGGCGCAACCATCACACCACGCATTACAGGCGATAGCCGTTACACATATTTATGGTCTGCAACTAACGGTAATGGTCAGTTCAGCAATCCAAATATTATGGATCCTGTAATTACGCCCGCTCCGTTAGGTCCTAATAAGTATATCATTAAAGCATCTTTCCCTGGTTGTTCTTACGATAGCCTTGCAGAGTTTGATGTAGATGTAGAACCTAATCCATTTGTTGTTGTAAGTGATGACGCTTCAATGTGCGAAAACGATACAATGAAGTTGGGTGCTACAATTACACCTTCTAACTTCCAATTCGACCTTACATGGACGCCAGGTGCTTCTTTGGATAACGATAAAATTGCTGATCCTATATTTAAGGCACAGCAAACTACTAAGCTAACACTTACTGCAAGAAGTCCTAAAGCAGGTTGTTCTGCACTTGACACGGTATTGCTGACTGTATTCCCCGGAGACTTCCTGACTACAGACGGAGATACTGCAATATGTCCAGGAGCTGAAGCTACAATCTCTGTTAGCGGTAATGGTATCAGGTCTTTCAAATGGTATCCTGAAGTTAGAATTAGCAATACGCAGTCAATGACTCCAACTGTTAATCCTATGTCTTCACAACTATACAAAGTATTTGCTACGGATGTGAATGATTGTTACGATACGGCAGAGGTAAAAGTAGTCGTACACCCCGGTGCACGTATCTTCCTGCCTGATTCAGTAAGGATATATCCTGGCGAAAGCTATCAAATGGATCCTACCGGTAACTGTAGCTATTTTGCGTGGTTCCCTCCATTAGGCATGAACAAATCTGATATATCTAACCCAATAGTAAAACCAGATGTAAATACAAGGTATGTTGTATCCGGTGTTACTGAAGCGGGATGTTCTACAACCGACTCAATAACAGTATTGGTATCTGACGAAAGCGTATTCGGTGTGCCGAACGCATTCAGCCCGGGTGGTAGTAACAATACATTCAAAATTCTGCGTCGTGGTGATGCTACATTAAAGAGCTTTACCATATACAACCGTTGGGGTATGAAAGTGTTTGAAACTGCTGATATCAATAAAGGTTGGGATGGTACATTCAACGGAGAGCCTCAGCCATTAGGTGTGTATATCTATACGATAGACGCTATTGGCGCAAACGGTAAACGTTTCACTAAGCAAGGTAATGTTACATTAGTTCGTTAATAATTCAGTTTAGGTTTAAATAAATAGAATAGTATAATATTAAGTATATGAGAACATTTAAGCAAATACGAGTGATGCTGTTGTTGGCGCTATCTCTTGTATCTTACCAACAAGCCCGTGCGTCTCACTACGCAGCTGTAGATTTGTTTGTTACATATATCGGGGCTGGTATTGACGGCTGTACAGGTACCACAGAATATTTGTATGAAGTTACATTCGATCAATACAAAGCTTGTGAAACAGGTAATGCCGGGCTTGACGCTACTGCTTTCATTAGTATCAGGAGTGCTTCATTAGGGGCCAACCTCAATCTGAATATCCCTAATCCAATTATTGATACGCTAGATGAGTTGTGCGATTCTATTAAGCCATTCAATTCATGCCGTGTACCTGCTAACCAACAGTTGAGGGGTTACGTAAGGCACAGGTTTGTAGGTAATGTTGTATTACCTGGTCCTGCTCCTGATTGGGTATTTAGCTGGAACAGCTGTTGCCGCAATGGTGCTATCAATAATATTACTTGCGCAAGCATTTATGTAGAAGCCGGGCTTAATAACGTAATTAAATACAATAACAGTACTCCTCGTTTCAGAGAAATACCGTTGCCATATCTTTGTACTAACCAGCCTGCCAAATATCTTAACAGGCCGGAAGATCCTAATAACGATAGTCTTCGTACTACAGCAGTTGTACCACTGGATGGTAATGCTACCACTAACTGTGGTTATGCAACTACTCCGTTTACTTATTCATTATTAGATCCTCTGGAGTGTGCTGCCAGCAATCCGTTCAAGGTTGATCCTTTTACCGGTGCTGCTACTTTTACGCCACTAAATGCAGGCTTCTTTGTATTGGCTTTCCGTTGCGATGAGTATGACCGTGCAACAGGTACACTTACCGGCTACACACGTAGAGATGCACAGATATCTATACTTAATTGTAATGCGCCACCGCCATTAGTTGATACCAGCTATACCAGCGGTAGCTCTATTACTAATGGTACTTTTATCAAAAACTCTATGTTAGTATGTCCGGGCAGCAACTTAACATATACTGCTAATAGCAATTCCGATGTTGCTACCAGCGAATTGTATATGGATGCCAACGAGGCGGATTTTACAGGTGCTACATTTACTGTTACAGGTGAAGGTACGACTAAAGTACAGGGTGTTTTTTCATGGACTCCTACTCAGGCAGACTTAGGCGAAAAAACACTTACTATAGTATCTAAAGACTCTACTTGTAGCGGCGGTGGTTACAGCATTGTATTGAAAAATTACATCATCATATTGATAAGGGTAGTGAAAGGTTTGGATGCAGGTAAAGATTTGCCAATATGTGAATTGAATCCTACACCAAGACAACTATTTGTAAAAGGTACAGAATTCTTAAATTCTATTAAATGGACTGATATCAGCGGAGGTCCTGCTAAGAACCTGTCTAAAGATGATATTATCAATCCTGTTGCAGACCCTACCCAAACTACTACTTATGTAGTTAGCACTCCTGACCTTATTGGTGCTTGTAAGTCGCGCGATACTGTGAGTGTGTTTGTAGATAAAACCAATACTATAGATATATTCCCGCAGGCCACACCTTTTGTTATGTGTCGTCCTGACTATTTGCAACTTGACGTTACACTAACAGGTAAAGGGCCTTTAAATAATCTACTATGTGGTCCGTCTGTTCAACCTGTAGGTGTTTTAGATAGTGTTGATATTTATGGTTCACCTATTTATGGTTCTGACTTCTCTTATGACTCTTTAGGTACTGGTACACCTTTATTGTACAACCAAGTAAGAACTACAAGATACCAGTATCTCATATCTAAAAATGATATAAAGGAGTATGGGATGCGTTCATCTATTATCCGTTCGTTGGCTTTTCAAACAACTAAAAATACAACAGACCCATTACACGAGTATAGAAACTTTACTATATCATTAAAATGTACTAACAAAACTGCTTTGAGTAAGTCTGGTGGTTTTGAGACTGGTATGATACCTGTCTATACTGCTACTGGACCTACTTATTTCCCTAATGGCACACATAAGTTTACTTTTGACACGCCATATGATTGGGATACTACAAAGAACTTAGTTGTAGAATTCTGCTATAGTAATAACCCAATTGCTGTTTTATCATGTAACAGTGCTACTGGTATTAATCAACCGCCTGTTATTAGGTATATGCCCACTACTTATACTTCAGCTTTGGAATTAAAAGCTGCAGATAGTAATGTTTTATCTGTTTGTGGGGTTAATTTTTCTCCTAACATTAAAGAATTCCTTACTCGCCCTGTATTCAGGTTTGGTTTCAACGATGCTCCGTACTTACCATTTAATATTATATGGAATCCGGGTCAGTATCTGTCAGACTCTACAAGCAAGCAACCATTGTCTTATGTGTCAAAATCTACGCGTTACACAGTTAACACTTTCGGTAACAGCGGTTGTTTGATTCGTGATACAATAGACATCGTAATACCTGAGCATGATTTCTATGTGTTGCCAAAAGATACATCTATCTGCTTTGGAGA
>CALESY010000114.1 GCA_937919945.1 uncultured Chitinophagaceae bacterium
TTGTGTTCTTATTTTCAAATTCTATCAATGCGGTGTAAGAAAATTTATCTATGTATCTCAACAATTTTATACCTGTAGCTTCTAATTGTTGCTGTTCGTAAGAAGATGGCAAACGTTTAAGATGTATAATTGCCTGTACCGGGTTGGGGGTATTATTACGCTTGTTATTATACCAGTCTGCAGCATTAGCCGAAATAACTAACGGACCAAAACGTGTATCAATTTGTTTGGTAACAGGCAGAGCTTGTGCACGTAATTGTTGTAAACAACATAGGTATAAAGCTCCGGTAGATACCCAAAAAAATAGAAAAAATTTTAATCGCGAATTCATTTACTAGCTGTTGTACATCACTTTATACAAATTAATGTAATTAATGCAGAAAAAACACGCTGAAAGAAGTTTATAGGCTGAGTTTTAGAAATATTACATTTTCGTGCATTTTATGTATATTTATTATCCATTTCAATACTAAATGCTAAACAGAATAATCGTGAAAAATATCTTTACTGTTGCAGCCCTTATGCTTGCTTTGACGGCTAATGCACAAATAACTAAAGTTCAATTCATAAACAACTGTCCTGATGTTGGAAACCACAATCTGGATATTTGGATTAATGGTACTAAAATTCAAAATGCTCTACCTTTCAGGCATGCCACATTTTTTCAAACTATTAACATTAGCACACCAACACAAATTGGTATTGCACCGCAAAATAGCACCGCCATTACCGACACTTTTTACAATCGCACTGTTACGTTTACACCATCCTCTACATACTATATCGTTGTTATTAATGGCACAAGAAACAGTGCCGGCTACACGCCACATAAAAAGTTAGCGGTTGATGTTATTTCAGGAGCAAGAGAAACATCCGGCGTTGGTGGCAATGTAGATGTTTTATGTGCTAATGGAGCTACTGATGGAGTTACTTATGATTTTCGTACAGGCACTGAAATTCTGGGAGATGATGTAAGCTATGGTACTGCCGGTAATTCTTACAGTTCTTTTTCGCCAAATGATATAAAAATACGACTCACTAACACGAACGGAAGCATACGTTACGATACTTATGAAGTGCCGTTGTCTTCGCCTTCTTTAGCAAGTCAGGCGTGTGTTATATTGGCTTCCGGCTTTGTCAATCCTTCTGCAAATAACAATGGTCCTTCCTTCGGGCTTTGGCTTGCAACAGGTAATGGAGGACCACTTACTGAGCTTACATCTACTACCCCGGAAGCTATAGCAAGGGTACAATTTATTCATAACTGTGCTGATACTACTGCCGATACTGTTGATGTGTACGTAAACAACAGCAAAGTATTAGATGACTTCAGATTCAGGCATGCAAGTACTTTTATGGATATGATTGGTAAACAAGCAACAAATATTGCTATTGCTCCACGCAACAGCACATCTGCTGCTGCTGCTTTCTATACTACCAATTTTACTTTCGACTCATTAGGGACACATATCTTAACTGCTAATGGCATACAGAGCGCAACAGGTTATACACCTAAGCCTGTGTTTAAGTTAACAAAGTTTGATAATGGTAAGGAAGTGGCCGCAACAACGACCAACCATGACATTCTCTTTTGTAATGGCAGCACCGATGCAGGAGACTTAACTATAAACAGCACTTCAGTTAATTTTACAAATGTTGCATATGATACTTATGCAGGCTATCAGCAACAATCTATTACAGGTACAAATATTATGACATTAAAAAAAGGAACAAATACAGTAGCTGCTTTTCTTTCTAATTTTCCTGCGCAAGCAGAAGCTGTTACTGTTGTAGCATCCGGTTTTGATGACAGCACTAAAAACAGCAAGGGTCCTAAACTGCATTTGTATTATGCTACAGCCGCAGGTGGTGCTATGATTAAAATCCCACTGTATACAATATCAGTGAATGAAATTGCGAGATTGAACACACCAAAAATCTACCCTAATCCGGCTAATGACAAGTTATGGATTGAAAGCAACAAACCGTTTTCAAATATCGCAATACGCAATGTAGAAGGTAAGCTAATGGTAAAAACATCTGTTACTAATGGTAAAATGATAGATATTAGTAAACTGCCTGCCGGTACTTATTTTATCGAAGCAGTAATTGATAATCAAACACATACTCAACGTTTCATCAAACAATAAACCTAACAAAACGAACGTAGTAAAATAAATCCCGTCTTTAGGCGGGATTTATTCATTTATTATAAGCTTGAAACCTATGCCATAAGCATTGAGTATTTCTATTTCAGGGTCTTCTCTCAGCAGTTTGCGTATTTTACTGATGTATACATCCATACTTTTAGCAGCAAAGTAATCGTCGTTGCCCCACACGCGCTCCAATATTGTGCTACGTTGTACGAGTTCGTTTTTGTTGCTTGCCAATATGTTCAATAACTCTGCCTCTTTCGAGCTTAGCTTTTTCACATCCTCGCCTATCTGCAATGTCATTTTATTATGGTCGAAGATGTATCTGCCGACATTCATAATTTTGACACCAATCGTTTGCTTGGGTTGTGTGCGCTTTAAGATGGCATTGATGCGCATATATAATTCTTGCGTGCTGAAGGGTTTTGTTACATAATCGTCGCCACCATTTTCAAAGCCCTTTATTTTATCCTCGTCCCTACCCCTTGCCGTCAGGAAGATGATAGGTATTTCGGCATTAACTGACCTGATTTCTTTCGATAATGAATAACCATCCTTCACAGGCATCATCACATCCAGTATACACAGATTAAATTTCTGCTTATGAAACATGCGCATGCCTTCATCGCCATCTTTGCACCATACCGTGTTAAAGCCACGATTATCAAGATTTTCTTTCAGCAACCAACCAAGGTTCTGGTCGTCTTCTACAAATAAGATACTTGCGTTCATATAGTTTCTAATGATTTTGGTAAATAAATGGTAAAGCAAGTGCCTTGCCCTGTTTTACTTTTCACGTTTATCTCTCCCTCATGCGCATCTACAATGTATTTCACATAACTAAGTCCCAATCCAAAGCCCTTTACATCATGCCTGTCGCCTGTATGCCCTCTGTAAAAGCGATTGAAGATATATTGTTGTGTTTCGCTGCTCATACCTATGCCATTATCATCTACCTGCAATACAAAATGGCTGCCTGTATCGTATGTTGATACTGTAATATGCGGTGGTTTTGTACCCCTGTATTTGATGGCATTGTCAATCAGGTTTTGCAGCATATTTTTTATCTGTTGTGCATTGCAGTATAGGTAGGGGTTCTTTGCATTTTCTTTCAATACTATTTTGCCGCGAACACTTTCCAGTTGAATATTAAAAGAAGCCATAGCCTCGTGTAATATATTATGGATGTTGGTGCGGGCAAAATACTTGCGCACCACATCATTTTCCAATGTAGCTATTTGTAGTATCTGCTCTACGTTTCGCTCCATGTGTTTGTTCTCTTCGGCTATTATGCGCAGATATTGAGCACTTCCATTCAGATCTTTACCATGCCAGTTTTCCAATGCCAGATTGATATTTGTAATCGGGGTCCTGAATTCGTGGGTAATGTTATTGATGAATGTATCTTTCATTTCGCTCAACTTCTTTTGGTTCAATATTGTGCGAATGAAATACACATATGCAGAAACCAATAAAATAATAATGATGAGCGACGAAACCATCATTACGAACAATGAACGCACCACACTCATAAAAGAGTCTGGCACAAACAAACGCAACTCATAAGGCTTATTAAACTTGTTAGCGAGCATATAAGCACGTATACTACTATTATCAAGTTGCTTAGCATTTACACCAGTCGTCAGGTATTCATACTTATTTGTTTGCTGATTATAGATACCCATTGCATAACCGGTATCAAGTTTATTTTTTGCCAAGACTGTTTTCAACTCATCGTTTAGCAGACTAATGTCTATTGCCTGGTCTATGGTAAAGTTATTCTGCAATACATCTTTGAAGTTGGTACTGTTAATATCCCTTACCTCATAATTATGTACATCTTTTGCTTTGATGTTGGGGTTGAGCCCTACATAACTGAAGCGCATCGTAACATCTACAGTTGCAGGATATTTTTCAAACCATATACTACGGTCTTTAATAAACGTATCGCGCATGCTACTGGTAGGAAATACATTGTACAGGCTAAGTGTATCAATAAATCCGCCTCTTTCAGGCCCTACAAAACCCTCATCCCATTTTTGTTTCACCATATACATCCCCTCACCAGCTTTCATATAAGCGCGAGAATAGAATGTGAAGCAGAATGCATCTTCTTCTACTTTCTTTACTGCCAAGTCAACATCTTCCTTCAGTCTACGCTCCAGTGCCAACTTCTGCATACGGATGGTATTGGTAATCCAGTACACTTGTACGCCAATAAGACTTACTATTATTAAGCCCGCTATACCATACCAATACACTGGTTTTATCTTACCAATACGCATACTTCAAAGTTAATCGGCTACTTGTCGTATTTAATTTTCTTTAAGAATGTTTAAGGATTTATAACCTATAGTTATATGTAAGACAGCCAGTTGTTGGCTAAGGATAGTAATGCAGATGTTAACAGGCACGAAAAAGCCCCCTGCTATTGCAGAGGGCTCTTACTATTGTATGAATATACTGTTGTACGATTAGCCTTCGCTACCGTCTTCAGCTTTCTTCATTTTGTCTTTCAGTGCAGCCAGTGCGCCAAGGTCGCCAAGTGTAGGCTTCTCAACTTTGCTCTGGATGTTTTTCACTGCTTTCTTCGTTTTTTCGCCTTCAGCGGCTGCTTCTTTCTTAGCAGCTTCTTTTTCTTCAGCTACACCCTGTTCCCATACGCGTGTATGAGATACCATGATGCGCTTATCGTTGCGATCAAACTCAATGATTACAAATGGTAACGTAGCTTCTGCTTCTACCGTGCTGCCATCTTCTTTCTTCAGGTGGCGGGCAGGAGCGTATGCTTCCAGACCATATTGCAACTGTACAGTAGCACCTTTTTCATCTTTCTTGGTTACGATACCTTCGTGTACGCTACCAATAGGGAATACGGTTTCAAATGTATTCCAAGGGTCTTCTTCCAGTTGTTTGTGTCCCAGAGCCAGTTTGCGGTTTTCTTTATCGATGCTCAGGATAGCAACATCAATTTGTTCTCCCACTTTAGTAAACTCGCTCGGGTGGTTGTAACGCTTTATCCAGCTCAGGTCGCTGATGTGTATCATGCCACCTATGCCAGTTTCCAGCTCTACAAATACACCGTATGGGGTAATGTTTTTCACAACACCTGTATGACGGCTATCAGCAGGGAATTTGTTTTCAATTGTTTCCCATGGGTCTTCTGTCAGTTGTTTGATAGAGAGGCTCATTTTGCGCTCTTCTTTATCCAGTGTTACTACAACTGCTTCGTACTCATCACCCATCTTGAAGAATTCCTTCGCGTTGATAGGCTGAGAAGACCATGTGATTTCTGATACGTGTACCAGACCTTCTACACCAGGCATTATTTCAAGGAAAGCACCGTAATCTTCTATGTTTACTACTTTACCTTTTACTTTAGAGCCTTCGTTGATGTCGGCTACTAAGCTATCCCATGGGTGTGCAGTCAGTTGTTTCAGGCCAAGGCTGATGCGTTTTTTCTCATCATCAAAGTCAAGCACAACTACATTCAGTTTCTGGCCATTTTCCAACACTTCGCTTGGGTGCGTTACGCGGCCCCAGCTGATGTCAGTGATATACAACAAGCCGTCAACACCACCCAGATCTATGAACGCACCGAAGTCGGTAACATTCTTAACAGTACCTTCAAGTACCTGTCCTTTTTCAAGCTGAGATATGATAACTGTACGTTGTTGTTCGATATCGCTTTCAATCAGTGCTTTATGAGATACTACCGCGTTGCGGATAGCTTCATTGATTTTCACCACTTTGAAATCCATTGTCTTACCTACGTACTGATCGTAATCAGTAACAGGTTTCACATCTATTTGCGAACCAGGTAAGAATGTTTCCAAACCGTACACATCTACTATCAAGCCACCTTTCGTTTTGCTGGTAATAGTACCTGTAACGATTTCGCCTGTTTTGTAGAAATCAACGATTTTTTGCCAAGCACGGCTTGCACGTGCCATTTTACGGCTCAGGTGCAGGTGTCCGTTTTTGTCTTCTTTCTCTACAACCATTACCTCGATATCATCGCCGATTTTTACATCCTGCATATCGCGGAATTCGTTAAGAGACACCAGCCCGTCTGATTTGAAGCCGATGTTGATGATTACGTCTGTTTTAGTAAGGCCTACGATAGTACCTTGCAACAGCTGCGATTCATCAATTGATTTGAAAGTGCTGTCATACACTTTTTCAAGTTCTGCACGTTTGTCTTCTTTGTAAGAAGCTACGTTGCGTTTGTCAACGCTCCAATCGAAATCGTCGTGAGCGCCACCCTGTGTGTCCGCCAGAGTACCGGTTTGGTTAATTAATTGATTTTCTTCCAATGTTAATTTCCTCCTTTTAAGTGAGATTTTTTAAGGACGGCAAAGATAGGAATAAAATCTATTTGAATATCAATACAGTCCTGATTTTTTAAGTTTTTTCTTTACTTGTATTAACCCTGCATACCAATCAACAAATATCATTTAATCACAATGCAACATAAAGTATAATTAGTTTTAATGTTATATAAAAATACAACTCGTACCAAAGAGCATAATTCTGTTTATTTTAGCTTTCTAAAACGTGTATAATTGACGAAACATATCAACAGCCCACAACCTGCTACACAAAGGCTATTACTCATATTATCTTTTTTTGAAGGTGCCTGTGTAATGGTAGCCGAACTGGCAGGTGGCAAGATGTTGGCCCCTTTTTATGGTACATCTCTCTATGTATGGGCTTCTACATTAGCCATCACTTTAGGTGGCCTTACATTGGGCTACTATATAGGTGGCGAAATGAGCAAAAAAGAGTTACCGCAAAGACAAAAAGCATTATTCCTTACATTGTCTGCAGCCTCTGCCCTGGTTATTGTAATGCCTATGACGGCGAGGTATATAATGGCCTCAACAATGGATATGGGTTTTATGACAGGCCTTATCACATCGCAGTTGTTGTACCTCTTACCTCCTATTATGGGTATGGGTATGATAAGCCCGATGCTCATCAGCCTGATAGCTGAAGAAAACAAAAGCGGAAAAGCTGCCGGGCTTATATATGCAGTCAGCACATTGGGTGGTGTTATTGCAACTATGATTACAGGTTTTTGGTTAGTGCCACTGATTGGTATTACCCTACCATGTATAGTGATGGGGAGCGTGCTATTGGTATTATCAATAGCCATACTGCGCCCTAAGAATAAAATAATAGCAGGGGCACTGCTGCTGCTGTTGATACCTTCTTTTTTTTTCTACCGTAGCAACCAGCAAAACCAAACAGAGAAGTATAAAATATTATACCACACAGAGGGTATGCTGGGACAGGTAAAAGTGATTGACTTTACCTATACCGAAAACGGCATGAACACCCCATCGCGTGTGATGCTGGTAAACCACAACTGGCAAACATGGATAAGCAGCCGGAATAAGAACTTCAGCTTTCTGTATTATACCCGTTTTACCGATGCCATCATACGTAGTATGCCCAAGGGTAGCAAAGCATTGCTGATAGGTTTGGGTGGTGGTACAGTTGCACATCAACTGGAACAACACGGTATGCATTATGATGCTGTAGAAATAGATGGCAGACTGCCCAAACTGGCAGAGCAATACTTTGGGCTGCAGCATGCTGTTGCCAATACTGTTGTAGATGACGGCAGGCACTTCATTAATGTATGTAAGGAAAAATACGACCTTATAATTGTAGATGCATTACTTGGCGACAACGTACCCTCTCATTTACTCAGTAAAGAAGCATTTGAGAAAATGTATAGTTTGCTGAACGATAATGGTAAAGTATTTGTAGAATTTGATGGCATTAAGGAAGATGACGCCGGCTTGCCACAAAAAATGCTATACAATACACTGGTAAATGCAGGCTATGAATGCCGCATCTTTTCATCTTCGCCCGGCAAGACGAATTATGACATCATGTACATTGCCACTAAAACAAAAAGTAATAGCTACGATACTACACAGGTACTTGCTGATAAGTACTACCCTATACAGGGCAACCTTGCCAGATTTGATGTAACCAACATGGTGGCTAACGAAACAACAGATATGATAACAGACAACAGCCCATCGCTCGACTATCTGTTGAGAGAAAGAAAACTAGCCTTCCGAGAAGAATACCTGAATAATTATAATACCGAATTTCTTGAAGATAATATGAGCTTCTTCCGTTAGGGAATTATACTCGCTGCATCAATTCCAGTTTGTTCTTCCACGGGTCTAGAAAGGATATACGCTTGTAGCCGGGTATACTTGTTTCTTCTTTTACACCAATACCTTTTTCATTCAGCAGCTTGCGTACAGTATCAAGGCTATCTACTTCAAATGCAGGAAAACGCTTGGTAGGATACATTTCGGGTTCTATACCCAGATGCAGTTCGCTCTCGCCTACCTTATACCAAATGCCGGGTATACTTTTAGGCTTATCAATCTCTTGCAAGCCCAGCAATCCTGTATAAAAATCTCTGGCTTCCGCTTCAAAGCCTACAGGAATACATATGGTAACATGGTGTAGCTTTTTGATATTGATAGATGCCATGTAGTGGTTCTTTAAAACTACTTGTAAGTTAATACCTGTCTTTGATATTTGCTACCTGCTCTCCTTTATTCACTATACCTTGCCTGTAAAGTTCTTCCATAAAGACAGTTAATTCATCTGCACGTTGTGTGCCTAACAGAAAGCGATCACCATTTTTCAATACAAGTTGCAATCCCTTACTGCCAGCTACGTTGTATGCATAATTTTTACTTTTAAAACCTTTACGCAATCCCCATCCACCATACTCCGTTAAGGGGTTATACTTTCTTACATAAGCCGCTGTAACATCAGCCCAGGCTAAGTGTTTAGTTTTTATAAGCGGGTAGAAACGATAAGTTATGCCAGTATTATCTATGGTATATGTAAGGCGTAGCTGCCACAAAAAAAACAATACAAGCATGGGTATAATAGAAAAAACAAAGCCGTATTTAAACTCCGATGTATTGTCTGTTTTGTAAGTATATACAAATTCAAACATCAACAATGCAGCGGTTATTGGTATTACCAACCATATATACCACTGGCGAAATTTTTGTACTTCGGTGTATTGCATTTTCGTAAAGTTAAAGAATGATTGTACTACTAATTTTGCAACTCCCTAAGAAATTCTTATTTTCACTTTATGCAATGATTCACATCGCTCAGGTATAATTCACCTGTAGCTTCCTTTTCTTAGCTTTCATACCTACGGTTACAAAACCGCTAGTGTGATTCTGCTTTTTTCTCTATCATATACATTATGCAATAGCTGTAAGGCTATTTGTATTTGTATGCATTTTATTACAACATAAATATTTAACAATGAGTAACATACGAATAGAATATATAAACAACGAACAACTGCTATCTGCTTGTGCAGAATTGCTGACACAAGCATACAATGCACCGCCATGGAACGATAACTGGACTACGGCTAAAGCATTGGAAAAGCTAACCTGCTTTTACAATTCTCCAAGACACCTTGGCATAATGGTGTATGACGGAGAAGTATTGCTGGGTTGTTGTGTAGGTAATGTAGAACCATACTATACAGGCGACTACTTTTACCTGAAAGAGATGTTTGTGCCAGCCGCCAAACAACGAAATGGTACCGGAGCAATATTGATGCAGGCATTGAAAGAACAACTTACAGCAATGGGTATCGGTACTATCATATTGTTTACGGGTGCAGACTTCTTCCCGTTCACATTCTACCGAAAACATGGCTTTGATGTGATGCAGGGCATGTGTATGATGCACTACAACAGTTGAAGCTCATATCTATGATAAAAAAAAGCCACCTGTAATACACAGGTGGCTTTCTTAATATACTCAGTACTTTATTATAATTACTTCTTGCTCATCACATTCTTAGCTTCGATGCTCAGCGTAGCATGTGGTACTGCACGCAGCCGGGCTTTGTCTATCAGCTTACCTGTTACACGGCATATACCGTATGTTTTGTTTTCGATGCGTATCAATGCTTTTTCCAGGTGGTTGATGAACTGTATCTGGCGACTGGCAAGCTGTGCAAGCTGTTCGCGCTCCATAGCACCACTACCGTCTTCCATATTCATGTAGCGGTTTTCGGTATCTTCCGTACCAGCTTCATCTTTACGTGTTATCAATCCCTGCTGATACGTTAACTCTTTACGTGCTTTATCGAGGCGTGCTATGATAAGCTCTCTGAATTCATTCAGTTCTTCATCGCTGTAGCGATATACTGGTCCTTGCATTTGTATTGGTTCGTCTAATATGGAACGTGTAAATTCCGGTTGGTAATTAATCATTGTTTTGCCCGCTTCGTCTTTCTGCTTGGCTTTATTTTCAAGACGGCGATGCGCTACTATCACGTTGGGCTTCTTCTCAGCTTTAGCTACCGGTGTTGCCTGCTTTGTAGGCGAAGACGGCATAGCTGCTGATGCAGATGCAGAAACAGGACGGCCCGGTAATGCACCTTTAGCAAACGTGGTAACTGTTTTGGTAATATGGTGTGCTTGTTTTGATGAAGCCTTTTTAGCAGATGCTTTTTTCTCTGCAGGTGCAGGTGCTGCTTTAGGAGCAGGTGCCGACTTTTTAGCTTCTACCTTAGGAGCAGGTGCCGGTTTCTTAGCTGCTGCTTTTGGTGCAGGTGCTGCCTTCTTGGCTGCAGCCTTAGGTGCCGGTGCTGCTTTTTTAGCAGCAGGCTTTGGAGCCGGTGCAGCTTTCTTAGCAGGTGCTGCCTTCTTCGCCGGTGTTTTTGCTACTGGCTTTTTAGTCGTTGCTGTTGTCTTTTTCAATTGGTTAGTTTTTTTCGAGTCCACTTTTTTAGTGGCTGCTACCTTCTTCGCCGGTGCTTTTTTTACGGGCGTTGCCTTTTTCACAGGTTTCGCTTTAGCAGAGGTGGCTTTTTTAGGCGCAGCCTTTTTCACGGCAGCTTTAGGGGCTGCTTTCTTCACAGGTTTCGCAGGCGTAGCCTTCTTACTTGTTGCCACAGTTTTTTTAGCCGGCACTGCCTTTTTAGTGCCTTTGCTTGAAGCTGTTGTCTTTTTTGCTGGCTTGGCTGCCGGTTTTTTTTGTGTGGCCATAGCGCGTTACTATTTTTTAGTTATTAACACTTTAAGTATTGCTTCATTTACCTCAATTTCCGTACCTGACGAAACTTGCGGGACAATCTCCAATCTATCTGCCAAAATTTCGGTGCAAATATAATCACTGAAATTTAATATGGCTGATTTTAATGGCTCGTGTTCCTCTACGCTGACTGCTATTCTATCTGTAAGTTCTAAACCTGTTTCTTTACGAATTTTTTGTATACGATTTACTAATTCCCTTGCATTACCCTCGTCTTGCAACTGCGGGGTAACGGTAATATCCAATGCTACGGTCAGGGTATCTTTATTAGCTACGCTCCAACCCGGTATGTCTTCTGCTATTATATCTACGTCTTCTCTTACTATATCTATTGTCTCGCCATCTACCGTCAGGGTATAACCACCATCTTTTTCCAAAGCGCTTATCTGTTGTTGGTCCATAGTGCCTATCGTGGCAGCTACTGCCTTCATCTTAGCACCCATTTTAGCCCCCAACGACTTAAAGTTTGGCTTTATCTTCTTTTTTATAAATCCTTCTGTATCAGTAAGGTATTCTATTTCTTTTACATTTACCTCGCCTTTTATCAGGTCTTCCACTTTCTGCACTTGCTCCTTCATGTGAGCATCCAGTACTGGTATCAAAACCTTCTGTAATGGCTGACGAACTTTGATATTCATCTTCTTGCGAAGCGATAATACCAGCGATGATACATCTTGTGCCAAACGCATACGTTCTTCCAACTCGGTATCTATTACGTCTGTATTGGCAACGGGGTAATCTGCCAGATGCACCGACTTGGCTTCGTAACGGTTGGTTATATTATTCAAGTTGCTATACAACCAATCGGCAAAGAATGGTGATATAGGTGCCATTAATAATGAGAGCGTTTCAAGACACTCATATAATGTTTGGTATGCACATATTTTATCATGTTCGTACTCCCCTTTCCAGAAACGGCGGCGGCACAGGCGTACATACCAGTTGCTCAACTGCTCGTCGAGGAAGGTTTCCATAGCCCTGCCTGCCTGGGTAGGTTCGTAATCGTTCATATAGGCGGTTACGTCCTTTACCAGTGTGTTGAGCGATGACAATATCCACCTGTCTATCTCAGGGCGTTGCTCTACAGGCACATAGCCTTCTTTGAAGCTAAAGCCATCTACATTGGCATAGAGCGCGAAGAACTGATAGGTGTTATACAATGTACCAAAGTACTTCCGCTGAACCTCTTTAATACCTTCTAAATCAAAGCGTAAGCTATCCCACGGACTTGCGTTGGTTATCAGGTACCAACGGGTAGCATCTGCACTGTATTTCTCTATGGTATCGAACGGATTGATGACATTGCCGAGGCGTTTGCTCATCTTATTACCGTTCTTATCCAGTACCAGCCCGTTGCTTACTACCGTCTTATAAGCCACATTATCAAACAACATAACACCCAGCGCATGGAGGGTATAAAACCACCCACGTGTCTGGTCTACCCCTTCGGCTATAAAGTCGGCAGGGAAGTTATTAGTCAATGTCCTTTCAGCTTTATCCTCAAACGGATAGTGCAACTGTGCATAAGGCATAGCCCCACTGTCAAACCAAACATCTATCAGGTCCGGCTCACGCATCATGGGCTTCCCGCTATCGCTTACCAATACTATCTGGTCAACAAAGGGCTTGTGCAGGTCTTGTGTTACACTTTCAATATCCTGATTGATATTCAATGACTTATTAGCCCTACTTATCTCATCTCTTAGTTCTTCAAGGCTGCCTATTACTCGTATTTCGCTGCCATCTTCGGTAGCCCATACTGGTAGTGGTGTACCCCAATAACGGCTGCGGCTCAGGTTCCAGTCCACCATATTCTCCAGCCAGTTGCCAAACCTGCCCTCGCCTGTAGCCTTTGGCTTCCAGTTGATGGTTTTGTTCAGCTCTATCATCCTGTCCTTCACAGCGGTGGTTTTGATAAACCATGCATCGAGCGGATAATATATAACAGGCTTATCGGTACGCCAGCAATGCGGATAGGTATGTTCGTACTTCTCTACCTTGAAAGCCTTACCGTTTTTCTTTAATATATCTACGGCTATGATAACGTCCGTATCCTGCCAGTCAGGATTGTCTTTATAATTTTTTACATACCTGCCACTCAGCTCGCCCAGATAATCGAGGAATTTACCCTCTTTATCTACCAGCGTCAGTATGCCTATATTATTCTTTTTACCTACACGATAGTCGTCTGCACCAAAAGCGGGAGCCGTGTGTACGATACCCGTACCATCTTCGGTCGTTACAAAGTCGCCCGTGATAACACGCCAAGGGTCGCCACCTGCTATTTCGGCAGTGTTACCCTCGTATGGCAATAATTGCTCATAACGGCAACCTTCTATGTCTTTGCCTTTGAATTCTTTTATGATAGCCCAAGGCAGCAATTTGGTATCTGCACCGTAGCCTGCAAAGTCGCCATTCTCCCCTTCGGGTTTGAAGTATTTGCCCAACAGTGCCTTTGCCAATACTACATTGATAGGCTGATGTGTATATGGATTAAAGGTCTTAACCAACACATAATCAATCTTCTCACCTACCGTCAAGCCGCAGTTGCTTGGTAAGGTCCACGGGGTGGTCGTCCATGCGAGGAAGTGAACAGGTGTACCTGCCGATGCCTCGAACAAAAACTCCGACTGTGCATTGCGGATGGCATTAAACATCGCTACGCAGGTAGTATCTTTTACATCCTTGTACGTACCGGGTTGGTTCAGCTCGTGGCTGCTTAAACCAGTACCAGCCGCAGGGCTGTAGGGCTGTATGCTGACGCTCTTGTACAGATACCCCTTTTCGTGCAGGGTTTTGATAGCCCACCACAGGGTTTCTATATATTTATTATCGAAGGTGATGTAGGGATTGCCCATATCCACCCAATAACCCATTTTTTCGGTAATGTCTTCCCACTCCTTTTTATAACGCATCACTGCCTCGCGGCATTTTTGGTTATAATCCTCTACGCTTATCTTTTTACCTATATCTTCTTTGGTGATGCCCAGTTCTTTTTCCACCCCCAGTTCTACAGGCAGGCCGTGTGTGTCCCACCCTGCTTTGCGGTGTACCTGATAGCCCTGCATGGTTTTGTAGCGGCATACAAGGTCTTTGAGGGTGCGGCTGATGACGTGGTGGATGCCCGGCATACCGTTGGCACTTGGCGGACCTTCATAAAACACGAAGGGTTGCGCACCATTGCGCCCGTCAACACTCTTATTAAATGTATCGTTATCCTTCCACAGGCGCAGTATTTCCTGCTCTATAGAGGGCATGTTTAAACCTTTGTATTCTACGTACCTGTCAGCCATTGGTTAATTCAAAAATCATAAAGCCGTGTAGCTAACAGAGAACAGTTAGCCTCAACTTACTGAAAAAATAAGCTGCGAAATTAGGGTAATTTTTTGTGATTTGATATGTATATAAGGGATTGGTATGTGTTGGGTGGGTAATAATGGAAACAACCTCCACTCCCGTCATGGCGAGGTACGTGGCAATCTCACGGAATGAGGGCTTTCTCTATACAAGTGTTTTGCTACGCTGCTTTGCCTACGCTTCCTTTACTTTCTTTTGCGGAAAAGAAAGTAAAACAAAGACCGCGAAGCAGTATGAATACCAATAAAAAGACAAATATGAAATGAATAAAAGCCGTCGGGCATTAAAGACTGCCTAATGCCCGATTGCTACCCTGATGCAACTCCATTACTACTGTGCTGCCAAGCATAGGGCTTCGATGGTTTAGGTTGGCTTTGCTTCGTACCACGCCACTACGACTAATAAGTTAAAAATTTTCTTTCCTTGCCCTGACTGCATTACAACGTTTTTTGTTGTATGATTGTATAATTGCTGTACAAATGTTCAATAATTGTACGTAATATTGTGGCAGAAATTCTAAACTCGAATACCTAAGTACTAAGCGCGCAAAAGTATTAGCATTTCGATATTAGCTATTCGGATTTCTCTCAAGGGTACATGCACCCTTTAAAACATAGCATTTTCGCAGGCAACAGCTACGTTGCAGTTTTTCACTATTCTTTTTTTAACCGTAAACTTTTTTAAAAATCCATACAGATATGGAACACCAAAACCAACAACAGCCCCCAAGCGGGCAAGCCATGAAAGACGCTATACTGGCGGAGTATAACGAGATAATGAACCAGCCACCCGATACGGGTATGTTCATCGTAAAGACGGCCAACAAATGGATGTACGAAGCCAGCCTGCGCCCCATACCGCAAATGCTTTTTGACGAGCTGTGGTACGAGGGCGAACTGTGCATATTGTTTGCAGATACCAACACGGGCAAGAGCATACTGGCGGTGCAGATAGCAGACAGCATCAGCCGTGGTATGCCCATAGAGGGCTTTATGATGACGGCAGACAGGCAGCCCGTTATTTACTTCGACTTCGAGTTGTTTGACAAACAGTTTGAACTGCGCTACAGTGTAGATTATCAGCACCACTACTCGTTTTCGCACAACATGCAGCGTGCCGAGATAGACCCCGAAATGGTTGTACCCGACGGGTATGAATACATGGAAGACTACCTGCACGATAGCATTGCCACTACGGTGATGACAACGGGTGCGAAGGTGTTGATTATTGACAATATTACATACTTGCGGCAAGAAACAGAGAAAGCCAAAGATGCGCTGCCGCTGATGAAACACCTGAAAGAGCTGAAGAAACGCTACGGACTGAGCATACTGGCACTGGCACACACACCCAAGCGCGATGCCAGCAAACCCCTTACCCGCAATGACCTGCAGGGCAGCAAGATGCTGATGTCTTTTTGCGATAGCAGCTTTTGCATAGGCGAGAGTGCTACCGACCGCAGCCTGCGCTACCTGAAGCAGATAAAAACACGCTCCAAAGAGTTTCGCTACCACGAGCGCAACGTAGCCCTATGCCGTATAGAAAAGCCCTACAACTTTCTGCAATTCAAACTCACAGGCTTTGGAGATGAGGGGGAGCATTTGAAAGACAGCGAGGAGAGAGATAGAGAATGGCTGGTGAGAGAGGTGAAGCGATTGATAGATGACGAAGGCTACACGCAGAGGGATGTTGCTACAGAACTAAAGATAGGTTTAGGTTCTGTTAGCAGATACTACAATGCGGAATAATGTTCCAATGTTCCAGATGTTCTATCCCGTAAGATGGAACAAGTGGAACAAACACCTATTCTGTTCCAGATGTTCCAAGTGTTCTATTACTATTTATTGGAACAATGGAACAGACAATAAGTAGGTACTACTATTAATAGTAGCATGAATATTATATGTATTTTAGTGTATAAATTGTAGAAATGACACCTAATAAAGAAGCCATCATTACAGAAATAAGTTTGGTTGCAAGTGCAATATTATCATATAAACCAAGCATATGGGAGCGAAATAGCTTTACTAATTATAACTTTTCTGAATTAATACAATACCATAACACTATTACAGCATTATGTTCATTTTTAAACAAGATGCAAAAGGAAGAATACAGCGTGTTCAGTGATAATCAATTAAAATTTATTGCTAAACCTTTAGGAGCTATTCTTAAACAATATGAAAATATTTCAAATTATAATCTAGATAGTAGAGACTTTGCAGACAAGCATCATTATATAATAAGAGATTACATTACTATTTATGAAGAAATTATAACTCATGCTTCACAAATAGTTGTTGTATCTATTCTTCAAAAAGGTTACATAAATAATGATTTATCTAAAACATTGGATGAAGCCAGTCGTGAATTAAGCACTATCAATCATCATAGAAAACAAACAAGTGAAGCATATAATGCTATTCATAAAAACATGATTGAATCAAATAAAATGTTGGATTCACTAAAAATTGCATTAGATAATATCGCAATTGTAAAATATAATTCAATTTTTGAGGAAGAGTCGAATAAAAATAGGATTGCATCATATTGGTGGTTAGGCACTATTGGGTTATTAATAGCATCCTTAATTTATTTTGCATTTTACATAATACATGACAAGAGCTTTAGTACTAATACTCATTCACTAATAGAAGTAATAAGTACTCGCGTTATTATAATTTCGTCCTTGTTTGTCGGTTTAAGTTTAAGCATCAAAAATTATAATGCACATAGGCACAATCAAACGATTAATAAGCACAGACAAAATGCGCTAAATACTTTTGAAACCTTTGTGAAATCTGCTAAGGGCGACACACAAATTGAACAAGCTATTTTATTGGAAGTAACGAGAACAATATTCGGAAATCAAGCTACTGGATTTACTTCAAATGAACATGATGTTGATTCAACCAATAGAGTTGTTGAAATAATTAAGAACATATCAAATGTAAAGCAATGATACTTGTAAATTCCTGTTCCATTGTTCCACTAAATATGTATAGAACATCTGGAACACTGGAACAAAACATTGTCTGTTCCACCGTACCAATTATAAATAATGGAACATTGGAACAAAACCCTCACCCCGTGAGATGGCTTCGTACCTCGCCATGACAGGAGCAAAGCCCAATAGTATTCGTCATTCCGACCATCGGGAGGAAACTCCTGAAAGATAGTGATGTAGCTCTTTTCTTCGGCAGTACATATGCGCAGGAGATACCTCTCTGCGTTCGGTATGACGACGTTTATGTGACTTTGCTTCGTGCCTCGCAATGACATATAATTTTAAAAAGTTTTATCTTAATACTATGAATGTAGTACGCATCACCTTTATTCTCTACCTATTTGTACTGTACATAACAACGTTTCTGGCATGGGGTGGTTACAACCTTTACCCAATTGGTGTACAGATATATTATGCTATGCTTATTGGTATGTATGTATTGTATCCGCTGCACCTGTTCTTTTTTATATACAGGTACAAAGCCATAAAACCATCTCCTTTTTTATTCCTTTACTACTTTATGAATATTGCTACACTCATTTACGTGGCAGGCTTTTCATTTATCATGTATCTATTTTCTCATAAGTACGAATAATCACCACACAACCAAACCAACACAACAATGAAAACCTATCGTTACACACTACAGCCCTACAAGGGCAGGCACACACGCTATACCTGTCCGCAATGTGGTACAAAGCAGTCTTTTGTACGCTATATAGATACCTATACGGGGCAACACTTGGGTACAGACATCGGGCGATGCAACAGAGAGCAGCAATGCGGCTATCATCAAAAGCCAACTGCTAAATCCCAACTGCTAAATCCTAAATCCGAATATCGACATACTACAAAGCAACATCGCACACCTCAGCCATTATCGCATCATCGCATCGGCACATTGTCGCATACTACCCAACTCGCTGCTATCCATCAACAATCGCTCTGCTGTTATAACAACAATCATCTGGTACAGTACCTGCTCCATACCTATGGCTTTGCGGCGGCAGAACGTGCGATAGATGATTACCGCATAGGCACGCATGACAACGATACAATATTCTGGCAAATAGATGCTGCCAACCGCATACGGGCTGGCAAGGTAATGGCGTACGACAAGCACACGGGCAAACGTATAAAAGACGGTACACCTGCCGTGCGTTGGGTACACAGCCTGCACAAGCTGCAAGGCTACGAGCTAAGGCAGTGTTTGTTTGGTGAGCATCTGCTGGCTACCGATACCCGACCAGTAGCCATAGCCGAGAGCGAGAAGACGGCACTGATAGCGGGCATACACCTGCCGCAATACCTGTGGCTGGCAACGGGTGGTGCGCACAATCTGCATGCAGACAGGTGTGGGGTGCTACGCGGGCGGCGTGTAGTCCTCTTCCCCGATGCGGGCGTGTACGATAAATGGCTTGCCATAGCGCAGCATATACCCAACTGCACGGTTAGTAAAGTATTGTGCGGGTATGCAGATGGCAGCGATGTGGCAGATTATCTTTAGGGGTAGAGAGTGAGTGTAACACTGTTGAATTTAATACATTTGTAAGAATGCGTTTCGGAACAAAATCCATCATAATACATCTTACATGGGTTGTTTTATTATCAGCAGGTTACTGGCTTGCTACTAAACCAGATAGCTATTGGTGGCTTATTGTCGTTGTTGTGTTCATCATTATTGAAACACTTATTTTTTTCAAGACTATTTATTTCTCCGAAACTCAACTTAGGCTTACCAACGTGTTAATGCCGTTTAAACAAGATGTAATTTTTAATCTGCAAGACATCACCTGTGTTGAATTAAGACACTTGTCTATGAATTATACTTACCCCAATAAAATTTTAATTATCAGCACAGATTCAAAAAAGACAAAGTTCTGGATCAACATCAATAAAAGAGAGGGTAAAGCATTAATGGATAAGTTGATGGCATTGGGTATAAGAGTTGTTTACCCCTTATACTCATTCGATTAAAGCCTCTCCATGACAGGAGCAAGTAGTATTGTTTAGCTTGGCAGCACAGTAGTAATGCAGCAGCATCAAGGTAACAATCGGGCATTAGGCAGTCTTTAATGCCCGACAGCTTTTATTCATTGCATGTTTGTCTTTTTATTGGTATTCATGCTGCTTCGCGGTCTTTGTTTCTTTCTTTTGCTGCCAAAAGAAAGAAAGGAAGCGAAGGTATAGCAGCGCAGCAGTAAACCCGTGTAGGACAAACCACTCATTTAGTGAGATAGCTTCGTCCCTCGCCATGACGCGATAATAATACATATCCCTCACCATTACACGAGAGGTATCATTACGCAGTATTTTCCGTAAATTCGTAACAGATGAGCCTGTCTGTTTCGCATATAGCTATAAAGAAAGTAACAGCCGATACGGTGGCCGATACCAATGATGTACTGGCTACCGAAGAGCCGTTGGAAATACGCATCAACTATGGCAAGGCAGATGCACGGGTGCAAAAAAGCTTGTCGGTAACGATGCGCACACCGGGGGCAGATGCAGAGCTGGCAGTAGGCTTCCTGTTTACCGAGGGCATCATCAGGCAATACAGTGATGTAAAAGCAGCCTTTACCATACCCGATAATATAGTACAGGTAGTGTTGCAGGAAGATGTGGAGCTGGACCTTGCCAAGCTGGAAAGGCATTTCTACACCACATCCAGCTGCGGGGTGTGTGGCAAGTCGTCTATCAGTGCCGTTAAAACGGTGTGCGATGTAGCAACAGGGGCAGATGCTTTGCAGTTTTCGGCATCGCTCATCTATCAGCTACCCGATATGCTGCGCCGTCAGCAAGCCGTGTTCGACAGTACGGGCGGGCTGCATGCCTCCGCTTTGTTTGATGAAGCAGGCAATTTAATTTTACTACGCGAAGATGTAGGTCGCCACAATGCGTTGGATAAACTGATAGGTGCTGCTTTGCAAACGGGTATCGTGCCGATGGATAAACACGTACTTTTGCTCAGTGGTCGTGCCAGTTTCGAGCTGATACAGAAGGCCGCTATGGCGGGCATCAGGGTGGTAGCGGCAGTAGGCGCACCATCGAGCCTTGCCGCAGAAACGGCTGCAGAGTTTGGCATGACGTTGATAGGTTTTTTGCGTGGCGAACGCTTTAATATATATACAGGCAATCAAAGAGTACGATTATGAAATTGAGAATCAAAGGCAGCTCTGTCAGGATGCGTGTTACCAAAAGCGAGATGGACAAGTTTGCCAAAGAAGGGCTGGTAGAAGAGCTGGTAGAGTTTGGGCCTGCTACCCTCACCTACCGTTTACAGCGCAGCGATGCACCTACCATGCGTGCTACGTTTGCAGATAACACCCTCACCGTGTATATGCCCGCCGATAAGGCAGACGAATGGGCACGTACCGAAAAAGTAGGCTACGAGCATAATATGGATACGGGCGATGGTAAAAAGCTGTATCTTTTATTGGAGAAAGATTTTAAATGCCTGGACGAAACACACGAAAACCAAGACGATAACTACGACAACCCCGCTGCTATACTTTACAATATGCAAAAGCAATGAGCGAAGAACTGAACAAGCCACAGGGCGATGATAAACCGAATGCCGAAAACCCGGAGGTGTTTACAGGCATCAAGTTTACGCATGTACACAATGCGGCAGCGGGCATACCTGCTGTTATATCCAGCATCAAGCATGTGTTTGGAGAGATGGGTGTGGCACGTGGGTTCAAAGCATTGGCAAAGCTCAATCAGAAAGACGGGTACGACTGCCCCGGCTGTGCATGGCCCGACCCTGACGACCATCGCTCGCCCATTGCAGAGTATTGTGAGAATGGCGCAAAAGCTATAGCCGAAGAAGCAACGACTAAAAAACTACATGCCGATTTCTTTGCCAAACATTCTGTAAAAGAACTGGCAGAGCTTGACGACTATCGTATAGGTAAAAAAGGGCGTGTGGCAGAGCCTATGTATCTGCCCAAAGGTGCTACGCATTATCAACCCATCAGTTGGGATGCCGCATTTCAGAAAATAGCCGACCACCTCAATGCACTCGATAATCCTGACGAGGCAGTGTTTTATACATCTGGAAGAACAAGTAACGAGGCTGCGTATCTCTATCAGCTATTTGTACGCGAGTATGGTACCAACAACCTGCCCGACTGCTCTAACATGTGCCACGAAAGCAGTGGTGTAGCATTGGGCGAAAGTCTGGGTATAGGTAAAGGCTCTGTAACGCTGGAAGATTTTTACAAGGCGGAAGTCATCATCATACTGGGGCAAAACCCGGGTACTAACCACCCACGTATGCTCAGTGCTTTACAAAAAGCAAAAGACAATGGCTGCACTATCATATCCGTCAACCCGCTACCCGAAACGGGCTTGATGGGTTTCAACAATCCGCAAACGGTACGTGGTGTATTGGGTAGAAAGGCAGAGTTGACAGACATCTTTCTGCAAGTGAAGCTGAATGGCGATATGGCACTGCTCAAAGCCATTACCAAGCTGCTGATGGAAGAAGAAGCCAAAGCACCGGGTACTGTATTCGACCTCGATTTTATAGCCAAGCATACCACAGGCTACGAAGATTATCTGAACAACATAGCCAAATACAATCTGGAGCAACTGGCAACCGCTTGTGGTATATCGGTAGAGCAGATAAAACAAACAGCCGAAGTATTTAAGAATAAAAGTAAGATAATAGCCTGCTGGGCTATGGGGCTCACACAGCACAAAAACGCTGTTGATACCATTAAAGAAGTAGTAAACCTGCTGCTGCTGAAAGGCAGCATAGGCAAAGAGGGTGCAGGCACTTGCCCCGTACGCGGGCATAGCAATGTGCAGGGCGACAGGACGATGGGTATTTATGAAAAACCACCCAAGCCTTTCCTCGATAAGCTGCAACAGGTATATGGTTTTGAACCACCACGCCATCATGGCTACGATGTGGTAGAGTGCATACATGCTATGCATCAGCGCAAGGCAAAAGTATTCATTGCCATGGGTGGCAACTTCCTGTCTGCCACACCCGATACCGAATACACCGCAGAGGCATTGCGCCGTACCAAACTAACGGTACACGTATCTACCAAACTAAACCGCAGCCACCTGATAACGGGCGAAGAAGCACTGATACTACCCTGCCTCGGACGTAGCGATAAAGATGTGCTGAATGGTGAAGAGCAATTCATCAGTTGCGAAAACTCGATGGGTGTGGTGCAGATGAGTAAAGGCGGATTGAAACCCGTATCAGACCAATTGCTGAGTGAACCCGTGATAGTAGCCAGACTGGCAAAAGCCACACTGGGCAATCGCAGTAAGATAAACTGGGATTTGTATCTGGAACATTACGACTATATACGCAATGATATAGAATTGGTAATACCGGGCTTCGATAGTTACAACCAACGTGTACGCCAGTTGGGTGGTTTTTATCTGCCCAACAATGCAAGGCAGGGAAAATTCAATGTCCTCACAACAGGCAAAGCACACTTCAACGTAGCCGATGTAATATTCCCTAAGTTGGAAACAGATGAGTACATGATGATGACCATCCGCAGCCACGACCAGTTTAACACCACCATCTACGGGCTCGATGACCGCTATCGTGGTGTACTGAACGAGCGACGGGTGATATTCATGAACGAGAAAGATATTAACGAAGCAGGGCTGCAGGCAAATGATGTGGTTGACCTCTACAATTATCATGATGGTGTAGAACGTGTAGCACGCAAATTCCTCGTCATACCGTTCAGCATTCCCGAAAAGTGCACAGCTACCTACTTCCCCGAAACCAATGTATTAGTACCCATCAACAGTACGGCAGATAAGAGTAATACGCCGACATCAAAGATGGTGATACTTAAAATTCGTAAACACGTAGCCTGACGATAGGGGTAAATCGGGTTTTGGATGTTATATTTGTGACTTTACAAATAGAACAATTTCATATTTTTTGGCACTAGTTTATTATATAGCATTACCTTTTATATACCTGATATCGGTACTGCCGTTCAGGGTACTCTATCTCGTTTCCGATTTCTTTTATGTAGTGCTGTATCATATACTCGGCTATCGCAAAGAAGTGGTGTACAACAACCTGCGCAACTCCTTCCCCGACAAGACGGAGCAGGAAATAAAAGACATCCGCAAGCGTTACTATAAATATTTGTGCGATTTGTTTCTCGAAACATTCAAGACACTTACCATCAACAAACAAAACATGCAGAAGCATTGTTATTTCAATGCCGAAGCAAAAGCATTGTTTGACAAGCTGGCGGCTGAAAATAAAAGCATCATCCTTGTAATGGGGCATCTGGGCAATTGGGAATGGGCAGGTAACACCTTCAGTCTGCAACTGAAGCAGCAACTGTATGTGATATACCACCCCATCAGGAACAAATACTTCGACTGGCTGATGTATAAAATGCGTACACGCTTCGGCACGAAGCTGATAGCCATGAAAGATACTTTCCGCGAGATGCTGGAAAATAAAAACGAACTGAATGCTACTGCTTTTATAGCAGACCAGACACCTGCACCCGAAACAGCCTACTGGACAAAGTTTATGAATCAGGACACACCTATATTCAGAGGTACGGAACTGATAGCGAGGAAGATAAACTACCCTGTGGTGTACGCAACCGTAAAGCGTGTAAAGCGTGGTGAGTATGAAATGTATGCAAAGCTGCTGGTAGAAACACCCAAAGCTACTACCGAGGGCGAAATATCTGAACTGCATACACGCCAACTGGAGCGCGACATCATAGCACAACCCGAAGTATGGCTATGGTCTCACCGCAGATGGAAACATAAAAAACCAACAACAGCATAATGCGCACAGGCAGAGAACTGATACTGGCCACTAAGCCATATACAAAAGAAGACCGTACCAAAAGCTGGATGCTGCTGGTATCTTCTTTGTTGTTACTGGCTGCTGCATTGTCCGGAGCATTCTTTATACCATACGTCATACCACGCCTCATATTCAGCTTACTGGCAGGCTTGCTGATGGTGCGTATGTTTATCATCTACCACGATTTTCAGCACCATGCCATACTGCACCGTTCTGTACTGGCCGATGTCATCATGACATTGTATGGTTGGTATGTACTGGTACCTGCCAGCATCTGGAAGCGTTCTCACGACTACCACCATGCACACAATTCAAAACTGTTCAGTGCCAGTATAGGCTCTTACCCCATAGCTACCAAAAGCAAATACCTGAGCATGACGAAGGGCGAAAGGCGTATGTACCTTTTCATCCGCCATCCGCTTACCATCATCATGGGTTACTTTACCATGTTCATCATCGGTATGTGCATCAGCTCTTTTGTAAGCGCACCCAAAAAGCACTACGACTCGCTAATAGCACTTGTACTGCACGGTGTACTCAACTGGTTTATCTTCAGCACATTCGGCTGGGAAACATGGTTGTTCTTTGTGTTTATACCCATCTTCCTGGCATCTGCCATGGGTGCATACCTGTTTTATGCACAACACAATTTTCCTGCTACAAAGTTTTGTGATAAGGAAGACTGGAAATATGAAATGGCAGCACTGGAATCATCGAGCTATATGGTGATGAATCCTTTCATGCAGTTTATGACGGGCAACATCGGTTACCATCACATACACCACCTCAATTCGCGCATACCATTTTACCGATTGCCGGAAGTGTATAAAGATTTCCCCGAACTGCAGGATGCACGTACTACATCATTGAAACTGAAAGATATCATAGCCTGCTTCCGCCTGAAAGTATGGGACCATGAAGCCGACCGCATGATAGGTTTCAAAGAATTAAAAAGTGCTAACTTAGCAGTATCATAATTTCACTCAGCCATGTTAGACATACACGATATCACAGAGTATCTTGATGGCGATACACCCATCAGTGAGTTTGCCAACGCGGAAATAAAACGCATCATCACACATGTACAACAGCAACTGGCTGTAGTAGAAACAGGTGATGAAGACTACGAGCTATACCTGATAGGCAACCCTAAAGCACTGATAGAAAAACACCAGATAGACATTACCTGGGAAACAGATACCGAAGCATTCGACGAAAGAATAAAAGCCCTGATTGTAGAGGCTTCTGCACACGAGTAATATTTACAACTTCACACCCGCCGTCAGGTAAAAACCTCTGCCATCGCCGGGTATGATGCCCGGACCGGGATAACCGATAGCCCGACGTGTAAAGTAAGGTACACCCGCTACGTTGTTTACAGTACCTTCCAATGTCAGCCACTTCCAGCTATACCCTGCCGATACATCCATCAGCAAATAAGCAGGCACAATACCATTCACACCGCTATAGCCACCCTTCTCTGCATTGGTAGCATCCGCAAATTGTTCGCTCAGGTAGCTGCACTGGTACGTCAGTTTGAAGCGTTTATAATTAGCCTGTATACCGGCTTTCCAGTTAATGAATGGCACATACTCAACTCGTTTACCCTCTACATTCTTTACGGGGCTTTGCGTATATGTGGCCTGCGTTAATGCAAGGTTTGAATAGATGGTAGTACCCCACTTATCGGGGTTAATATTCCATAGCTTCAACACATCCAGCTCCATAAATGACTCTAAGCCATATATCTGCGCTACACCTACATTGCCACGCCTGCGTATTACCTGTGTATTGTTCTTCACCGCAAAATACTCACCTATACGATTGCCGTAGTACAGGTAAAATACATTGGCATCAAACCGAAACATATCTCTGAAACTACCACGCACTCCCATATCACTACTCCACCCTTTCTCATCCTGTATATTCGCATCTATCTCAAAAGACGGATTGACAACACGTATATCATTGAACGTTACAGAACGATAGTTTTGAGAGAAATTACCATACACCTCAACACCGCAATTAAATTTATAACTACTACCCACACCTGCTATTACAAACGTACGTGGCAATGTTCTGTTTTCAGTCGTTACTACATCGCTGATAACACTATCGCGCAGATCATACACTTTATCGTGATACAAACCGTCTGCTTTTGTTTTGATGTGTTCTACTCTTACACCGGGTGTTATGTTCCATTTAGGTGTGATGCGTATTATCTGCTCTGCAAAAGCCGCATAGTTGGTATTAGGGAAAGCATAATCGCTCAACAGTTCTGTTGCCTCATTACGAAAGTTGAAGTCTGCACCCGAACCGTTGTTTACATACCCTTGTTTGTTGGTGCTATACCCGTTGTATGCACGCACCCCAAAGAGCAATGCCTGCTCCATACCTGCAATATTGTATCTGTGCAAAAACCTCGACTCCAAAGCTATGTTTCTGAATGTCCCTTTCAACAAATCTCTGGCACCACCATTATCAGTTTGAGACGGGCGGTTAGGGCGAAAGCCTATCGCATCTCTCGATGCCATCAATCCATACACCCTTGTCTGCAATCTTGTTCTAGACGATATAACATAATCCCACTCTACATCCGCCAGATTCCACTCTACCGCAAACCAGTTACGCGCACGATTACTTTGTCGCGGGTCGTTGGCAAACATATTATCATCCAACCCACCCGGCTGTTGTGCAAGGTATTGCAGGCGTGTGTATTCAAAGCCCAGCAAATGCTTACTGTTCAGTTGGTAGTGAATATCTGCATAGGCATTCAGCGATTCAAACCCGCTGTTAGGCCGCCAGCCATCACCACGCTTGTAGTGTATATATGCATAGTAGCTCAACTTCCCTTTTGTACCACTGATGCTGTTGTAAGAACCAAAGAAATTCCATGAACCTGCCGTCTGTCTGCTCTCTATGCTCAATGCTTTATCGGCACCGGGTTGTTTCATTTCAAAATTGAGCAAGCCGCCAAACTGTGTACCGTATTGCAAACCAGCCGCACCTTTTATTATCTCTATACGCTTCAGGGCTTCTGTTGGTGGCGTGTAGTAACTTTCAGGATAACCTAATGCATCTGCACTGATGTCGTAACCATTCTGCCGTACATTAAAGTTGGAAGTACGATTAGGGTCTAACCCCCTGCCGCCGATGCTTAATTGCAAACCACTACCGTCATTCTCAAAAATATTCAACCCTGCTACTTTAGCATATACCTGTCTTGTGTTGTTGGTAGCTTTGTTTACAGTCAGTTCCTCTACGTGTATTACTTCTGTTTTCTTACCCGCAGTTATGGTCATGCCATCTATCTGGCGCATATTGCTAAAGTTGCCCGACTTTGTATCGCGCACTTCTACCACTTTCAGTTTCTTTGTACTGTCTTGTGCATGAGCCCATGTTGCACACAACATACATATCAGCCATATCCTACAACCCATATATCGTATCGTTAAATGGCATGAGCCATGTTTTCTGTTTAAATCCGTCTTTTTCATTCGCAAGGTTCACGCTTGTATCTGCATACAGCCTGCTCTGTCTGCCATTAAGCCCTACATATATTGTAGCATATACTTCGGGGTTATGCATACCCTGTTTCAGGTAATGCACTTTCAGTATCTGTGCGTATTGCAGTATGAAATCGCTTTGCGTAGCCATCATCTTTTCCTGGTTCTTCGTCAGGAATTCGTTATTATTTACTGCTATCTTTTCTCCTGTTACTCCATCTTTTACTACAAACTGTGCATAGCCCATTTTCTCCATCAGCATTACCCTCCACGAAAAACGATAACCTTCTTCTGTCCAGAACAATTCACCATTGTACAGCAGATAACGCCATGGCAGTAATACCTGTAATGCAAAGAAGCCCGGAAACAGCATGGTAATACCCTTAAGCCATACAGGCTTGTAGCTATATACATTATCAGACAATGCAACGGGCAATGATGCTTTCCATGTTTTCAGTTTCATCAGCAACCTGTCTGCATCTGCAGAATCAAAAAACACCAATGCAGATACAATCATCACATACGGGAACATACCAATGGGAAACAATATTGCGGTTAGCGCATGAAACACTACAACAGTAAGGTATGCATAAGGGCGTGTTTTCCTGTTCAGCAAAAAGAATGGTATGGTTAAATCATACAACGCACCAAACCAGCTGAATAAATAAGCAACCCATACATGGTTGAAGAGTCCACCGATAAGAGGTGTATCATTCTGTGCAGGTAGCCAAAGGCGCAATGGCATAGCTTCTACCAACCAATCGGAATTGAGTTTTGCCAACCCTGCATATACATACAGTATGCCCATCATCAGGCGTATGCTGCCTATTGTCCATCTGGGTATAAAGCGGTTCTGCACAGATGGTTTGCGTACTGTATCAACAGAAAAGTTGGCATTGGCAGGCAACCATATCATCAGAAACAGTACAAGGCTTACAAAATAGTAGTGGTTCAGGTAGTTGGTTTTATCCATCAGCTCTATATATGTAAAGCTGATAAACAACAATACTGCCGACAGCCTGTACCACAACCCTGCTGCAAACAGCAATGCACTGACACCACACAAGGCAAACAAAGCATAGGTGTACTGCCCCATTGGTTGCACCCATTCAAAACCATAGTAGTGAAAAAAGTATTGTGGCTGTATGTACAACTCATCTATCCAACCCTTTGCCCAAAAGCGAATGGTGCTTATAAAAATCATCATCCCGAATACCACCCTGAAAACAGCTAAGGAAGCCGAGTAAACAGGCTTCCCTATATATGCTTTGGATAATATGCGGAGTGATGGATGATTCATGCTTTAGTCACCGTCATTATCTGTATAGGTAATAGATATACCAAATGCCGATACCATATCTACTTTCAGTAGTGGTACGCACTGCTGCATATCATCGTAGATGGCTAATACTTCAGGGCGCTTGGTTTGTACGGCTTCTTTCAGGGGTGTGCTCAGTGCTTGCAGTTTGGTTTCTGCCTGCTTCAGTTTCGTTGTAATAACATCTGCCATTACAATACCATTGGCATCTTTTGTGCCTATAGCTTGCAAGTACGTTTTCATACCTGCTCCTGATGATGCACCGTCGAAACTTTTACCTTCATAGAAAGCAATAATAGCGGACATTGCTTGCTGTGCCAATGTATTGGTAAGTGATGGTGTATAGTAGGCTTCTGTCAATTCAGGTTTCGCAACCCCTGTCATAGCACCAACCGGCAATCCTACCTTACCCGATCGTAAAAAACGCTCGTAATACAATACGTACGCATTCACCAATCTGGATATTGAACCGTTTGCATCTGTGCTTGTGGCACTTGTAAACGTACCTCTGTAAGATGCCCAGGCATTACTTACACCCTCTGTCTTTTGCAGCATCTTGTTGATAACTGCCTGCAGGTATTGTTTACGGGCAGTAGCCTGTGCGTCAGTGGAAAATAAGTCTATAGTGTTCGTATTGCTATTAAGTAAATAATCTATAGCAGGAAAGCCTTGTGCATCTTTATTACCAAACTGTTCTAAATCATATCCACCGTTAGTGATGTTGCTGTTTACTTTAGTAGCCGTTACGGGGTATGTATTCATATACATTCTCAACGACACATCTTCAGCCGGTCCAAAACCTATTACATCTGCTTTTTGCCATGTTATATAGGCTTTTTCAAATGCTGTGCGTAATGCAGTGAGTGATGCATTGTCTGGTGTTGCAATAAACGTATTGGCTGCAGTTTGTAGTGTTTTCAAATCACTTACCATTGCTTTGTATGCAGGTATTACATAATTATCAGCATAGTTCACCAACATGGGTGCTCTGTCTAAAGTCGGTGTCGCTATGTCATTTTTATCGTCCTTTTTACAAGACATGAAGCTTATAACCGAAACAAGTATTGCAACTGTTGCAAAAACCAGTGTTTTTTTCATCTTTTTATTTTTCGCTCTTTTAACAGGCAAAGCGATGAATAGGTTCACCGCTTTACACAAAAATCAAACTGCTTCTTTATTAGTGGTTTACTACTACATCTTTACTTACACCAAATGCACTTGCCAATTGGTCGCGTACAGCATCAAGGTCGGCATTGGTTAACGACCAGAAACCGTTAGGCTTGTTCATCAGGCCGTTTATCAAATCGTCCGATTTCGTCTTATTGATTTTTGCATTATGTGCAAACCTCAAAGAGTATATAAAACCTATCCCTTCAGACAATGCATGATAACGTGCCGCATCGGTAGTAGCTGTTTTTGTTTTGTTGATGTAGCTGATAGCGATGATGGCTACTGCTTTCTCTAAACCCGTACGGATAAATGCTATTTGTGCATCGCGGGTTGCCATGTCTTTGTTTACAATTGCTGCACGGCCTTTC
>CALESY010000115.1 GCA_937919945.1 uncultured Chitinophagaceae bacterium
CGGGCTTCTTTAATCTATCTTTCGGATGTTATGAGCATTCAACCACGTAGCAAACTCATTTACATCAGTAGTTTTGTATGTGATTACCTTACCTATTTTCAGCAGAATAACGAAAACATCTACATGGTACTTGTATGCAGATAGCTCTTCAGCATGGTAATCGAAACCAGGAAACTTATTTGACAGCATATATCTCTCTTATACTCCTGCTGCGCTGAATGCGCAGTTTCAGAAAAAATAATGCTATTATCCCTATAGCATCTAATCAATGCATAAAGGTCAAACTATATAGGCTAGAATCCATTGACCTGAATCAATAAATACTACCTGCTAAATAACTCTGCAGACACTTCGGACACTCTTTTACTGATTCTTGCCCTGATACGGCTCAATGCTTCAGGTGTTATACCAAGGTATGAGGCTACCATATATTGCGGAACACGGCGCACCAGATCAGGCTTCTCCTGTAATATTTTCAAATAACGTTGTTCGGGTGTTTCTAACAACAACGATGCATTACGGTTAGATAGTATAATATACAACTGCTCAGCAACTAATCTGCCTACACGCTCGCTATCCGGTATATTATCATATGCATATTGCAGCCCATTGTAGTCTATGTCAACCAGTTCGCTATCCTCCAGTATATCTGTGTACATAAGCGATGGTGTACGCGACAAAAAGCTCTGATAATTTGAGAAACAGGAATCTTCTACAAAAAAGTTGGTAGTTATTTCTCTGCCATCTACCAGATAGTAGCTGCGCACCAAACCGTAATTGATAAAAGAAACAGTATTGCATACCTCTCCGGGCTTTAGTATGCAGTCGCCTTTCTTATACTGTTTTACAATTAGTTTTTGTTCAAAATTTGCCCAGTTTTCTTCGTTCAGGCTCGGCCATAAAGAAAAGTAAAATGTCTTTACCTTCTCGTACTTATCCCCCATGTTATGCTATTTTGATATTCTCTCTCTTACTGCAACATATCAATGACACAACTTATTTGGCAATTTACAATAAACAAGTGTTATAAAAAAAGCTTTGCTTTTAATGTGAAGAACTAATACTACAATATAATATCCCCCTGAATATCACCTGACAATCAATGTGTTAATTTATATTTTTGAGTAATAATTGATTTTATGCGTTATTTTTTCTCAGCACTTCTCATCATTACAGGTTTGCATGTCCATTGTAAACAGGCTGACACTATCAAATTATACTATCCTATTAATGTAGCTACATTACCAACGGCTTCTATCCGTAGTATAGATTCCTTGATATACTTGGATATATTAAGACCTGGTAAAAAAATAGGCATACTTGGCTACGCTGATTATTTAGGTAGTGCAGAGTCGAACATCACTTTATCGGAAGCACGTGCCAATAATGTGAAAGCCTACCTGCTACGTATGGGTATTCGAGAAGATGACATACAAATAGTAATAGGTCGTGGCGAGGTGAGCCGTACCGATACTACGAGTAAAGAAGGCAATGCTACAGACAGGCGTGTAGATATTATACCAGGGGGCTTTAAGGTATTGCCTAAGCCGCCTGTAAAACCCGTACCATTACCCCCAGCAGTAACAGCTATTGCCCAGGTAAAAAAAGATGAAACATTACGCCTAAAAAAAATATTCTTTTACCCGGGAAGCCACCGTATACGAGAAGAAAGCCTGCCATATGTAGATACCCTATACATGGCTATGAAAACGTACCCTACGCTGAAAATAAGAATTGAAGGACATATATGCTGCCTGACAGCTAAAAATACAGACGGCTATGATTATGATACACAAGATTTCAGGTTATCTGAAAACAGGGCTAAAGAGATATACGATATACTGGCAGACAAAGGCATAGACGAAGAACGTATGCAATACAAAGGCTTTGGCAAAACGAAGCCATTAGCATGGCCCGAAAGAACGGAAGAAGACGAAAACAATAACAGGCGTGTGGAGATAAGGGTGTTGGAGAAATAGTATCATAAAATGAAAATAAATGATGAATTAAGAAATAGAATCGGGATCGCACTTAACGAGGCGATTTTACTTGGAGTTGAATTCAATCGAGAGAAAAATACAGTCGGTTGTTCATTCTCATTGGTTGCTATGGATCAAGACGAAAATGTCCCAGAAGACAACCGTCTATTATTCATTTTCAAACCAGTTGGACGATTTGTTGCATCATATAGAAAGAAGAACCTTGAAGATGAAAAATCAATAATAGAAAAGTTTGAACCAGAAAGCATATTAGAGGTTATTAAAAAATTCAAGGGGCTTCCAATTTATGGTTGGGATTTTATTAACAGAGGAGATGAAGATTACAATACTTGGAAAGAACTTTTGAGTTTCGACTATTCGACGATTAATGTTAGCGGAATGACAAATACAATTGATTTATTCCAAGATGGGCTTAATGAATATATTGATATTAGAGTTTGGTTTGATGACTTTGAAATTTTTACTCCTAAATATGAACCCGTACGATTAGAACAATTTTTAGAAAACGGGAAGCGTGGTTGGGATGCAATTTACGCAAACAATCATAAGATGAATAATTATGGCATCATTCCAGCAACGATTGAAAACAAACAAAATCTTAAAAAAACATTTGCGGGCTTACAAGGCAGGCAGCCACTTAAAAGCTTGTGGGCGAAATTAAAAAGCATATTCAAATACTAACCATTCCTATTGTTCCTTAGAAACAATAGCTTTGTAGCTAAGATTAGATAAACACAATATACAGGCAAACTTTGTGCAACCCCTATGGAGTTGAATGTTTAGATTTGCATACTTACTACAAAGCTTTTGCCCCATGAGGCAGAAATGCATTAGCTTAATCTAAAAATAAAAACGCCACTCAATAAGTGGCGTTTTTTAGTGACCTCGTCAGGATTCAAACCTGAAACCTTTTGATCCGTAGTCAAATGCTCTATTCAGTTGAGCTACGAGGCCATTCCTTTTTTTGTATTTGGGATTGCAAAGATAGGGCAAATGCCAGATTTTACAAATAGTTTTTTCGCGAAGATGTATCCTATAGCTGAAAACAGCAAGGAATATGGTATTTTGGCAGTTTACAGGCAAACGGTATGCATATAGAAATATGGTCGGTAGGCAAGGAAAATGAGGCTTTTATAGCCGATGGACTGGCGCACTATTTTAAGAAGATAAAGCCTTATAACAGTATAGAATTAGTAATACTGCAAACACCCAAAAAAGCAGCCACTACAGATATTGAAAAAACAAAACTGCAAGAAGAAGAATTGATACTGAAACGTTTGCAACCACAACACCACCTTGTATTGCTGGATGAAAGGGGTAAGTTGTTATCTTCACCGCAATTGGCGCAACAGTTTCAGCAGATGATGAACCAAGGCGTAAAAACAATGGTACTGCTGATAGGTGGCGCTTATGGTGTTACTGATAAAGTCAAGCAAGAAGCTAAACAGGTATGGTCTTTATCGAGCCTTGTATTTCCACACCAGATGGTGAGGCTGATACTGGCAGAACAGGTATATAGAGCTTTCAGCATACTCAACAATTCGCCCTATCATCACTCATAAATAATATAACTTAGCTGCTTCAATAGCATACAAATGTCTTACTCCATCATATTTGTAATAATAACGGTTGTTGTATCTCTGGCTGCATTCAACAACAGCAACCTGTTAAACAAATTGATACTGTGGCCTGCTGGCATGGATAACCCGAATGAATATTACAGACTGCTTAGTTGCGGGTTTATTCATGCAGACTATATGCATCTTGCTTTCAACATGCTGGCATTATACATGTTCGGACAACAGGTAGAGGCTTATTATAGCTATATAGGGCATGCACAGTTATTCCCGGTTTTATACCTTACAGGTATCATTGCCAGTTCGCTACCTTCTTACGCCAAGCAGAAAAACAATAGCTACTACCGCTCGTTGGGTGCTTCGGGTGGCGTATCGGCAGTATTGTTTGCGTTTGTATATTTTGCCCCTTGGCAAATAATCTATGTATTTATTTTTCCAGTACCAGGTATTGTTGCAGCCATCGCATACCTTGTGTATTCAGCCTATATGAGTAAAAAAGGTGCAGATAACATCGGGCATGATGCACATTTATGGGGAGCAGTATTCGGGTTCTTATTTACATTGCTGTTTGACCCTACACATGGTAGAATTTTCTTTCAGCAACTAATAAATCCGTCTTTTTAATAATCAGTACATTATTTGTACCCTCTATATTAACCTTAAAGCGTTCATCAAGGCGTAGCCCTACTACCCATACTATACGTTTATCGCTTTCTAATACCCAGATGTGTTCTTTTTCATGCAGGGGTATTTTATTATCTATCAATAGCTTACTAAGTTTCTTCTTCTTCATACCCATACCCAGCGGATAAAAATAGTCGCCCTGTTTCCATTTTCGGAGTATGAGTGGGAATGTGAGTTTATCTGCATTGATGTAGGCAGTAGCTGCATCTTGGGTTATGCGCTTTCCATCATCCTGTACCTCAAACTTAAACCGGCTTTTTTCTGTATGAACGACACAAGGCACTGCTTCTATTTGTATAAAATCTGTAGCTGATGTTTGTTTTGTTGTCACAATCAGAAAATCTCTGTTGCGGATGATGCTATATGTAACACTATCTACCCGTTTACCTGTTTCGGCATCCAGCAAGCGCACAATATCGGGTACTTGTGCCGATGAAAAACCAAACGGACGAAACAACTCGTAACAAAGCGTATGCAATGCCTCTCGCTTTTGCAGTTTGCGGACGGCTATATAATAATCATTACCACGCTGCTCAATGAGTTTTTTTCGTTCGTACTGCAAGGCTTTTCTGTATAACAGCTCAGCTTCTGCAAAACGGGTGATGCTTTCATTTACCTGCACAACTGCATCTTTAAACCATTCTTCAACCACAGGTACTATATGATGGCGTACAGCATTGCGTAAATAGTTGTCCGTTGCATTAGAAGCATCATCCCTATAAGCAATATTATGTACAGAAATAAATGTTTCTATTTCCTTCTTAGTAGCAAATAGCAGCGGTCGTATTATTTTTTCATTCATCACAGGTATACCATGCAAACCAGCTATGCCCGTGCCTTTAAACAGATTCATCAGCAAGGTTTCTACATTGTCATTCGCATGGTGTGCTGTAGCAATATGGCTATAACCTTGTGCATTGCGTATTTGTTCCAACCACTCATACCGTAATAATCTTGCTGTTTCTTGTACACCCATCCCCCACTCCCCCATCTTTTGTTTTGTATCAAAAAATGTGTGATGAAAGATGATATTATTTATAAAACACCAATTTCTAACCAACTGTTCATCTTTATCTGCTTCCTCACCTCGCAGCTGAAAATTGCAATGTGCAATGGCAAACGATAGGCCAGCATTGAGAAAAAGATGTGCCATGGTCATAGAGTCGCTACCGCCACTCACAGCCAACAGTATAGTTTGTTGCCTGTCTGCAAAAGCCTTAGCTTCCCAATTCTGTATGAACTTATCTTGCAGGTTCATGTCAATATACTAAATCTTCGTATGCGCTTTGCAATTCGTTATAACTATGAGTGTCACCCGCTGCTTTGGCAGCATGCATACCTTTCTCATATATTTTGATGGCAGTATCTGTATCATCCAAACGCTCCAGCAACTTAGCAAGATGATAATAGGTAGCTACATAACTTGCATCGTGCGTTAAGTTTTTATAAAACAGCGTCTTCGCTATAGCGTCATCTCCCAGCTTGATATGTTCTAATGCCAATGCATGATTCAGAAAACAATCATCTGGGCTTTCTTGCAGGAAAGTTTTCAATTTTTCAATACGCTCGTTCATATACAATACAAAAGTACAAAGGACTAAGCATAGATAAAGGCTGCAAATGCAGCCTTTATCTATTATCTAAATCGCAAAAGGATATTTATTATTTAGCTACGACCAGCTTCGATTGCAGTTTAGTACTACCATCTGCAGCCAAATATGATACATTATACACACCATTGCTGAGAATAACAGTATTGATGTTATTCACGGAATTAGTTGTCTTTTGCTGCAATACTACCCTACCTGTCATATCAGTCAATAAAATGACACCATCTACTTTATGACCTATCAACTCGATTGTTGCTGTATTAGTCGCTGGGTTAGGATATATATCTATACCAGTAGTACCAGCGGTAGCATTTTCAATACCTGCTGACCAATAGGCTGTAAATTCTTGTGTAAACCCACAACCAAAGTCGCCGCCAAAGTAACCTGCCAATGGGTAAGAGCCCAGTGTAGTGAGCGCCCGAACTATAATTGAACCACTACCTGCAGCAGAGTTTGCCCACCAAGATAGACCATCACAACCATCATCTTCTACAATTAACTTGTAAGAACCGGGACCAAATGTTACAGTATCAATATATGTAACGTTAGCACCTGCACCAGCTCTCTGTGCAACTGTATTACCCAACCCGTCAATAATTTTCCATCTTGTTTCAGTAGCCCTGTTATTTGTTTTGAAGTTTACCCTGACTGTCATTGGCCATTTAGGAGCTGCAGTAAA
>CALESY010000116.1 GCA_937919945.1 uncultured Chitinophagaceae bacterium
CTAGAAATGAAACTGTGGTAACTATATATATTTGCATGGAAAGATTGATGCATGAAAAAAATAATCTATATAGCAATAATAATCAATGTGTATGCTTTAGATGCCACAGCACAGGAAAAGCTCAACAAAAAAGACTTGCAAACCCTAAAAGAGCGTATGGAAGGCAACTATAACAGTAAAGAACAGGCAGCGGCAGACAGCAGCTATTTTAACATTGTACTGCATATGAAGCAGATATGGAACGATGACAAAGACGGATATTGGCTGTATGTTGAACAAGCTGTATCACAGATGCAGCAAAAGCCCTACCGCCAGCGCATATACCATGTATATAAGCAAGACAATGAAACGCTGGTAAGCAAAGTGTATGAGATGAAAGAGCCGTTACGTTTTGCAGGTGCATGGAAGGATGCAGCAAAGTTAGGTACACTTACTAAAGACTCGCTGATAGACAGGCAGGGATGTTCTATCTACCTGAAAAAAAATAAAGATGGTGATTATTATGGCAGTACCCCTGGCAAAGAATGCCTGAGTAACCTACGTGGTGCTACCTATGCTACCAGCGAGGTAGTAATAAAAAAAGACAGATTGGTAAGCTGGGACAGAGGCTGGGATGCCACAGACAAGCAGGTGTGGGGTGCAGAGAAAGGGGGCTATATATTTATTAAAGAATAATGCAGCAGACTTTTATCGCCGCGATTCAGTAAAAAAATGAATCGCCCTTTTTTTTGAACTATAAACCCGTATCTTTGCGCAAATTTTCAGGGCTGCATAATGAGATCCGGACGTTTATTTTCCTTACTGGCATTGACTTTCGCGCTATCGAGCGCACCTGTTTTTACATTTGCCCAACACGAAGAAAATCATGAAAATGCCCATGCTACAGAGGCAACTGCGGCTCATGAGGGCAATCACGAAGAAAAAAAGGAAGGATTTAACGCTTCGGAGGTAATATTTGGCCATATAGGCGATTCTCACTATTGGCATTTGTTCGATGTGAATGAACACCCTGTTAGCCTGTCTTTACCGGTTATCATTTACCACCCGACAAAAGGTGTGGAAATGTTCTCTGCCTCAAAATTCCATCACGGACACGAAAGCTATAATGGCTACCATATAGAGAAAGGAATGAAAGAAAAAATCGTTTCAGAAGATGGTGCTGCTATTATAGACTTCTCAATTACCAAAAACGTACTCTCAATGATTATCTCAGTAGTATTGCTGCTGTGGATAATGCTGAGTGTAGCTAAGAAATATAAAAAGAACGGTACCATGGTAGCCCCTACCGGCTTCCAGAATGCGTTGGAGCCTGTAGTTACTTTTATCCGCGATGAAGTTGGCAAACCCAATCTGGGCAATAAGTATATGCGCTTTATGCCATTGCTGCTCACGGTTTTCTTTTTTATATGGATAAACAACCTGCTGGGTTTGCTGCCTGGTGGTGCCAACTTTACGGGCAATATTGCTGTAACGGCTTGTCTTGCGGTAGTATCATTCATCGTAATGATATTTAGTGCTAACAAACATTTCTGGGGACACTTGTTCAACCCACCTGGAGTACCATTGGGTATCAAATTTTTGCTGGTACCTATCGAGGTTATCTCATTATTTATTAAACCAATCGCATTGATGATACGTTTGTTCGCCAATATATTGGCAGGGCACATTGTTATCCTCAGTGTTATATCAATGATATTCATTTTCGGTGCATTGAGCAAAGTTGCCGGATGGGGCTTTGTACCGGTGTCGCTGGCGTTTTCCATATTCATGTTCTTCCTCGAATTGCTGGTAGCAGCCATTCAGGCGTTTATCTTCACCAACCTGACGGCGGTATTCCTCGGGCAGGCTATTGAAGAAGCGCATCACGACGATCATGCACATGCAGAAGCTGGCCACCACTAAATACATCTGAAACGAATAATAACAACGTAGTTTTTTTAATTAAAATCCATATACAATGTCTCTGTTAAACACAATTTTGTTAGCAGCTGAAAGTGCAGGTCTGGGCGCAGTAGGTGCCGGTATCGCTGCATTGGGTGCTGGTGTAGGTATCGGCCAAATCGGTAAAGGTGCGGTTGAATCTATCGCTCGTCAACCGGAAGCTGCTGGTGACATCCGTGCGAACATGATCCTGACAGCTGCCTTCGTTGAGGGTGTTGCGCTGTTTGGTGTAATCGCAGGTTTGTTGGCTATCGTACTGTAATTACAGTAGGTAACACAAAACATTAATCACACCCAAAGCACAGGGCAATGGGTGTGATTATTAAAACCTCCGGGATACGGAGTGGATTAAAAGAAATTTGAATTATAAATAAATACCAAATCATAACGCATTATGGATTTGTTGACCCCCGAACTCGGTTTATTTGTATGGACGCTGATAGCGTTTCTGGCTGTATTCTTCATCCTGCGCAAGTTTGCATGGAAGCCTATACTGAGCTCGCTGCATGAGCGCGAAACAGGTATTGCAGAATCTATTGCTGCTGCTGACCGTGTGAAGAAAGAAATGGGCCAGATGCAGGCTGAGAACGAAAAACTGATGATGGAAGCACGTGCACAAAGCGCGCAAATGCTGAAAGAAGCAAAAGAGATGAAGGAAAGCATCATCAACAAGGCTAAGGAAGAAACTAAAGCCGTAGCTGATAAGATGATAGCAGATGCACAACAGCAAATCCAGCAACAGAAAATGGCCGCGCTTACCGAAGTGAAAAACGAGATAGGCAAACTGGCTGTAGAAGTAGCTGAAAAAGTAATTCGCAAAGAGTTGGCAACAGCCGATAGCCAAAACGGCTACGCGCAAATGCTGGCTGAAGACATAAAAATGAACTAAGCTATAAGCTGGTTTTTTTGAATTTTGACTTTTGAATTGATATAAAATGCCAAATCCACGTCTCGCTTCACGTTATGCAAAAGCACTGTTGGACCTTGCTGTAGAACAAAATGCAGTAGAGCCTACATTGCAAGACATCCAATTGATGGATGCTATTTGCAAACAAAGCAGCGACTTTGCCAATATGCTTCGTAGCCCTATTATCAAAGCAGACAAAAAGCAGGATATTATTAATGCGGTACTTGGCAACAAATTGCAGCCTATCACACAGGGTTTCCTAAAGCTAATGGTAAGCAAAGGCCGTGAGTCGAACATGCCTGAAATAGCTGCTGCTTTCATCAGCCAGTACAAGGCAATGAAAAACATCAAAACCGTAAAGCTGACATCGGCTACACCGCTCAGCGATGCTGTAAAGCAAGGTATTATCAACAAGATAGCGATACCAATGCATAGCGGACAGATAGAAGTAACGGAAGTGATAAATCCGGACATCATTGGTGGGTTTATACTACAGATGGACGATAAACTGGTAGATGCAAGCGTACGCCGCGACCTGAACGACGTAAAAGCGCAATTCCAGAAGAATATATACGTTAGTACGTTGTTTGAAAATTAATTGATAGAGAAACAGTTTTTATTATTTATAAAATAAAAAGTCATGGTTGAGATTAAACCGGATGAAATATCGGCGATACTTCGCCAACAACTTACAAACTTCAACGCTTCTGCAAATCTTGACGAAGTTGGTACCGTGCTACAAGTAGGTGATGGTATAGCCCGTGTGTATGGACTGAACGGTGTACGTCAGGGTGAACTGGTTGAGTTTGAAACAGGTATAAAAGCTATTGCGCTTAACCTGGAAGAAGACAATGTGGGTGTGGTATTGATGGGTGAAAGCGAAGGCATCAAAGAAGGCGCACAGGTACGTCGTACAGGTCAGATTGCCTCTATCAAAGTAGGCGAAGGCATGGTAGGTCGTGTTGTAAACACACTGGGCGAACCAATAGATGGTAAAGGCCCGCTGACAGGTGAACTGTATGAAATGCCTATCGAGCGCAAAGCACCTGGCGTTATCTTCCGTGAGCCTGTAAAAGAACCACTGCAAACAGGTATCAAGTCTATAGACGCGATGATACCTATTGGTCGTGGTCAGCGTGAGTTGGTAATCGGCGACCGCCAAACAGGTAAAACAGCTATCTGTATAGATACCATCATCAACCAAAAAGAATTTTACGAAGCAGGTAAGCCTGTTTATTGTATATACGTTGCCATAGGCCAGAAAGCATCTACTGTTGCCGGTGTTATGAAAACGCTGGAAGAAAACGGTGCGATGGCATATACAACTATCGTTGCTGCTCCGGCTGCAGACCCTGCACCATTGCAGTTCTACGCGCCGTTTGCGGGTGCCGCTATCGGTGAGTTCTTCCGCGATACAGGACGTCCTGCATTGGTGGTGTATGATGACTTGTCAAAGCAAGCTGTGGCATACCGTGAAGTGTCGCTGCTGCTCCGCCGTCCACCGGGCCGTGAGGCTTATCCGGGCGACGTATTCTACCTGCACAGCCGCTTGCTGGAACGCGCTGCGAAAGTTATCAATGACGATGACATCGCTAAAAACATGAACGACTTGCCGGAAAGCATCAAGCATTTGGTAAAAGGCGGTGGTTCACTGACAGCGTTGCCAATCATCGAAACACAAGCAGGTGACGTATCGGCATATATCCCTACAAACGTAATCTCGATTACGGACGGCCAGATATTCCTTGAGTCTAACCTGTTTCTGGCGGGTATTCGTCCTGCCATCAACGTAGGTATCTCTGTGAGCCGTGTGGGTGGTAGTGCGCAGATTAAATCGATGAAGAAAGTAGCCGGCACTCTGAAACTTGACCAGGCGCTGTATCGTGAGATGGAAGCGTTCTCTAAATTCGGTGGTGACCTGGATGCTGCTACGAAAGTGGTACTGGATAAAGGTAGCCGCAACGTGGAAATTCTGAAACAAGCACAATACTCTCCATATAGCGTAGAAAAACAAGTAGCTATCATTTATCTGGGTACGAACAACCTGGTGCGTGAAGTACCTGTTAAAAACATGAAAGCTTTTGAAGAAGCCTTCATCCGCGAAATGGAAATGAAAATGCCGGATTTGCTGTTGGAATTCAAGAAAGGTAACCTGCCTGAAGACGGCATTGCCAAAATGGTGAAGATGGCGCAGGATATGATTCCTCAGTTCAAAAACTAAGATTAGTAACTAATACTGATAAG
>CALESY010000117.1 GCA_937919945.1 uncultured Chitinophagaceae bacterium
GATAAGTGGGGTTATTGCCACCATTGGTTGGTGTAGCGGTAAAATTAATCATCGTACCGCTGGGTACGGTAGCAGTGGGGTTGGCAGTGATGCTTACAGATGGTGCCAACCACGGGAACACACGCATGGTAATAACATTACTGGTGTCTGTAAAAGGCTCGCTACAGGCATTCGGTGCTACCATTACACAGTAGAAACGGTCGAAATCAAGTGCCGAAGATGTACTGTAGTTTACACCGGTAGCACCTGTAACGGGATTGTTATTCCTATACCAACTATAAGTAAGCCCGGTGCCCGCATTGTTGGGAGTGGCTACAAACAATACATTCGCTCCCTGGCAGATGCTGTCTTTAGGGCTGGGGTATATATTTATAGTCGGCGCGGGTACTACATTCACCACCGTAGTACCGGGCTGCGACGGACAATTGTTAACTGTAGCCGTCACGCTGTATGTACCCGACATGGCGGAAGTAGCACCTGCTCTCAATGCATTCTGTGTAGATGCCCCAAAGCCTGAAGGCCCGGTCCATGCATAGGTAGCCCCTGCAACGGCAGAAGCAGACAGGCTGATGGTTTTGGTAGCGCATACAGGGCTGTTGGAAGAAGCGACCGGCGTAGCAGGCGTAGCCGTTACTTGCACAAATACAGTGTCTTTAACAGCGCAGCCATTGAGGATAGCCGTTAGTATATAATCGCCACCCTGTGCGGGCAGTATGCCTGATATAACCGGGTTTTGCGAAGTGCTGGAATAGCTGCCGGGGCCCACCCAGTTGAAAGATACCCCCGAACTGGTGGTGTTACCTGCCAGGAACAAAGTAGCCCCCTGGCAAAGCGGGCCATTAGCCCCTGCACTGAAGCTGGCAGGCAATGGTTTTATCAATACAGTAACGGTGTCTTTGGCAGTACAGTTAAAGCCATTGGTGGCTGTCACAATATAGTCGCCGCTCATGGCTGACGTAGTCGCTGTGCGTACCGGGTTTTGTACCGATGCGGTATAGCTGGCGGGCCCTGTCCACCCGTAAGTAACGCCACTGCTGCTGGTGGTGCAGAACAGGTTGAGCGCCTCTCGTTCGCATATAGGAGCGTTGGCAGTAGCAGTAACAGGCAGGGGGCTGCTGTTCACCACAACTGTTAAGCTGTCTTTGGTAATACAGCCATTCAGTTCATACGTAAGTACATATTTGCCGGCAGCAGCAAGGGTTACCCCGTTGATGCTGGCAGGCGATAAAGTAGAAACAAAGCTGTTTGGGCCATTCCATGTATAATTAACCCCGGTAGAAGAACTGCCGGCGTTGAGCGTGAGTGTGCTGCCCGTGCAAACAGGCGTATTGCTGCTGATAGTGCGGTTGGCAGCCAGTGGCTTTACCAGCACCGTTACGGTGTCGCGGATGGTGCAGCCTGTATAGAAGGCCGAGAAAATATAATCGCCGCTCATGGCAGGCAGTGAGTTGGCACGGAAAGTATCTTTTGCAACGGAAGCAAAGCTGCCTGGGCCGCTCCAGCTATAGCTATTGGCGGCAGTTGGTACCGTTGCAGTCAGGATGATACTGTCGCGCTCGCAAACAGGCGTGGTAGCTGTGGCAATAACCGTAGCAGCCGATACGGAAGAAACCACCACTGCCGTTGTATCTTTTGCAAGGCAGCCAAACAGACGGGCTGTAACGATGTAGTTGCCGCTATTGGTAGTAGTTGCCGCGGAGATGGTCGGGTTTTGCAGGGTAGAAACAAAGCTGGCCGGTCCTGTCCAGCGATATGATACACCCGTAGTAGTGCTGGAAGCAAAGAGATTGAGTTGCTGGCCAGTGCAGACGGGTGTATTACTGCTATTGGATACATTGGGCCGAGTAACACCGATGCTGATAGGGAATTGATTAGCACCGGAGCTGTCTACGGCACTGGTAGAGAGGATGCGCAAGCGATAGCTGCTGCCGGGTGTGATGGTGGTAGGTACTACACAGGTGATATTGCCGGCCGTAGTGGCAGTACGTGTACCGATGATAGTTGTGCCGGATGTAAACGTGCCGCTGCTGTTGCTCAGTTGCACGCTGAATACATTGGTGCCTGTGAAAAGCGAACTGTTGTTGAGCGTATAGGGAACCTGAAATGTATCACCTGCACATATCAGGCTGTCTGCATATAGATTGTTGATGCCATTCGCTATTTTAACAACAACGGAGTCTATGTAATAGTAGGCAAGCCCGCTGCCTGTAATTGAAAGCCCGCTGGAAGGTGTAAATTTTCCTATTACAATATTATCGTAAGCAGAGTCTGCAATAAAATATCCCACCATTCTTATCCAGTTTAGGGTATCTGTAATTATACCGTAACTTGTGTAATGTACCTGTGGGGTTACATTAAGTGTAGCACTGACACCAGTAATAGTAGTCGTGGGACCATTATCATAGAACCACACACCCAAACCATCACAGGCACTTGCGGTGTTATTACTTTTGTTTACTGACATTGACACCTCGTATCGTGTACCAATAACCATTGGAGTGATAGGAGATGCTAAATACTCTGTATATGTTGTTGGTGTTGAACTGTTATTATAAGAGTATGCACCAGCATAACCATTGCCACTGGCAGCAGGTTGAAAACCGTTAAAATTGACAGGCACACCCGCTGTGGTACCACTACATGAATGAAAAAAATCAGTTGAAGCACCATGATATTGCCGCCAAGGAGTAGCATTTATCAATTGACTGTGACTTGTAGGACAAGTAGAATAAAATTCAAAATTGCCATTGGGTACGAGATTTTGTGCTGATGCTGAGTTAATGCACGCTAATAAGGCAAAAAAGGATAAAAGCTTCTTCATATACAATAGTAAAAGACTTGTAATTTAACTATATATGGTATACTGGATTGCCTGTAAAAACATGTTAATCGGATTTTAATCCTATATGAAGAAAAATATTAATTTTTAGTAATAGAAATGTTTGTAAAGCACACAGGAAAATATTAATTTTTCATTTCTTTAGTTATATTTACGCTAATAAGCAGCCGAAAACTGATATGAATAAAAAGACGTTACCATTATTACTGCTGGCAGTTTTATTTACAATTGCATATACTTCCTGTAAAAAGGCAGATGATATACCCGTTGTGAAAGAAAGTGATAACTACTTTCCGCTGGAGATTGGTAAATATGTAATATATAATGTAGATAGTACTATTTGGGACGATACTAATTGTGTGAAAATAACACGCCGTCATCAAATGATGTATACAGTTGCGGACACTTTTACAGATGCAAAAGGCAGGGCTTCGTACCGCGTAGATGTACGTATACGTAAAAAAGCAGAAGACCCCTGGCAGATACAAAGCGTAATGTATGCAACCAATACCGGACAAGAGCTTGAAATTGCTTATTCGCAACTTAGGTTTATTAAAATGATTTACCCGATATCTGAAGGGCGTACTTGGTTGGGTAATGCTTATGTAGATACTAAAGATGCGACCCTAGCATACTTTAACGACTGGAATTACCGTTATGTAAACGTAGATATGCCTTTCAGTAACGGACAGGTAAACTATAATAACACAGTAACAGTAATGCAGGTTGATGAAAAAGTAAACGATCCTGAAACACAACCTCGTGATAATGCTACACGCACTTTCAGCAAAGAAGTTTTTGCAAAAGGTGTTGGTATGGTGTACCGTGAGTATTACAGGTGGACATATGACGCATCAGCACTAAACAACAACGACATCAACAACCTAGATGCTCGTTGCCTGAAAGGTGATGGTGTTGTGTTGCGCGCTGTAGACCACAACTAAGCTAAGGAAACATAATATATGTGCGGATTGAAAAGTGTATGGTGTTCTCTCTTTGTATTGTGCTGCCTTTTTGCAGATGCACAAACGCCTCAATTCGCTTTCCGCATTCGACTGAAAGATAAACAAGGCTCGCTACCGCTGAGCAATCCATCCGCATTTTTATCACAACGTGCGCAAGACAGGCGTACAAAATTAGGCATTGGCATCGATAGTACTGACCAACCTGTATCGGCCGTTTATCTGAACGATATTGCCGCAACCATCAGTTACAAGCCACACCTTACATCAAAATGGCAGAACTATGCTGTAATATTGGTAACCGACAGTAGCAATATGCCTGCTGTGCGCAGCAAGCCATACGTAACGGGCGTGGATTATGTTGGCTATTTCCCTACGGGTTTGCATAAAACAACAGGTAGCGGAGGCTTTGCGGAGGAGAAAGCAACAGGTAGCGAAAGCTATTATGGTAGTGCATACGAACAAACAAGATTGGTCAATGGCGATCATCTGCACGACAGGGGTTATAAAGGTAAAGGAAAGCTGATAGCCGTTTTTGATGAAGGCTTTGCGGGCGTAGATACCGGTCCTGCATTTGACAGCATGATGCAGAGTGGGAGGATGGTTGATAAATACAATTTTGTATATGCTAACACGGATGTGTACAGCAATTTCAACCACGGTACAGGTTGCTTATCTACCATGGCTGGTAATATACCGGGCACTTATGTAGGCAGTGCGCCCGAAGCATCATATGCATTGTATGTTACGGAATACCGTTTTGCTGAGTTGCCGATAGAATTAGACCAAATAGTTGCCGCTACAGAAAGGGCAGATAGCGTTGGGGCGGACGTGATATCAGCATCAGTAGGGTATAATGGTTTTTCGCCGCCATTTACATCGTTAGTGTATGCTGATGTAAATGGTAAAACTACAGTAGCCAGTATTGGTGCTAATATGGCTACAGCCAAGGGAATATTATTTGTCGTTACCGCCGGAAATGACGGTGCCAGCTCTTGGAAGTATATACTAGCACCGGGCGATGCAGATAGTGCATTGACTGTAGGATGTGTAAATAATGGTAAAGTGCCATGGAGCCAAAGTGGCTATGGGCCTAACTCATCAGGTAGAGTTAAACCTGATGTGTGTGCGCAAGGGAGCCCCTCGGCAATCATGTTCAGTTCTGCAACACCTACGTTGGGAACAGGTACATCTTATTCTACTCCACAAATTGCAGGCTGGGCGGCATGCTTGTTGCAGGCAACGAATAACAACCCATCGCCTTACCGAATACGCAATGCCATAGTACAAAGTGCACATGCATACAGCAACCCCGGTACACAAGTGGGCTACGGTGTGCCCGACTTTGCCACTGCCAGTGCATTATTGAATATTAAAGACAGCCCAACGGCTACTGATAAAAATTGGGTGCAGGTATATCCCAATCCTATAGATAAGCAACTACAAGTAACGGTAATACTACCACAAAATGCAGCTGTACAGTTTATATTAACTGATGTAACCGGTAAACAGGTATTTGTTACAGAAAAGAAACTGCCAAACGGGAAACAAAATATAAGCTTGCAAGTACCGCAATTAGCCAAAGGCATCTACAACCTGACTGTAACAACAGGTGATAATAAAATGACAAGCCGTGTTGTGGTGCCATAAATTACTTTTTCTTTAGCAGGGCAATAAACATACTATCTGCATGATTTTGAATACCATTTATTGTATGCATTTCCTGTAGCATAATGTTGGAGTTGGTATTCAGCATGTGACTGACAACATCTTCATTTTCTTGCCTGAATACGGAACAGGTAATGTAATACAATGTGCCATTTAGCGCCAGATGTTTAATTGCATTATTAGCAATGTTTTTTTGAAGTGTATTAATGGCCGTTAGTTTATTTGTATGAAAGAAATAACATTCTTCCGGTGTGCGGGCCCATGTGCCTGAGCCTGTACAAGGTACATCGCAAATAATGCCGTCAAACAAACGGCCTTTCATCTGTTGAGCCACTTCTTTATCGTCAGCCATATTTAGCTGTATGGTGGCTGGTGCCGGTAGTTTGTATTTTTTAAAGCGCTGCAAGAGGTTGTGCAATATGCTATGGCGTGTGTCTGATGCTGTTAAATGTATTGCAGGGTGCTTATCTGCTAACAGTAAAGATTTACCACCTGCACCACTACAACAATCCCACCAGGTTTGCCCGTTTTGTGGTGTGAAGTAAACGCCTGTTTGCTGCGATGATGCATCCTGTACTACATAATCTTCTTCAGGTAGTAATGTATCTATGTTGCTACTATTGGGTAACGCAAAGCAGGTTGGTGATATTTCTTTGTAGGGAATATTGTGTTGTGTTAGTGTGTTGACGATTCCCTCTTTATTTCTGCGTATGCGTATAAACATATCGGGCTGCGAGAGCATAGAGTGTAACCATTCATCTTTTTCAATGCCTGCAGATAATTGTACATCGTGCGGGAAGATGCCTGATAGTTGAAAGTCAATATCAGTTTCATCGGTAGGCAAAAAAGGTGTGAGGTGTTTGCCGCTACGGTTACATATCGCAAGGCATGCCTGCACACGCTGCTCAAGCGCAATGGTACTTCTTAAGCCACGCTCGCAACGGTACCAGCAATAGGTCATTTCGCTCAGTACTTTTCTATCTCTGCTGCCCAGTTTGGGGTGTTGTTTATAATACTGCTTCAGGAAATGTGCTAATGGCAGACTACCATCGTAGTTGCCAAGTATGCTAGTAATATGTTGGTATATGTACCGCAGATTGTATTGATTAAAAATGATTGCAATGATAAACAAAAAGCACATGTAAACATAGAAGCCGCTCACTGAGCGGCTTTTGTACCTTATGTATTACTATGTTACTGCTTAACAAATTGCTGATGGCTTGTTTGTGTTTCATTTTTGTTGCTGACGTTAAGTATATAATTGCCAGTGGGTAGGTGTTGTATATTGATGGTTTGCTGCTGCCCTGTTAATTGCTCACTATGTAATATTTGCCCGTTCATGTTGGTAATAATAATGTTGCCATTTTGTAAGGTGGTTTGTACAGAAAGGGTGTTATAAGCAGGATTAGGGTATAATGATAGCAGTACTGTATTATTTTCTTTTTGGATAGTCAATGGATCGTAGGCCTGATAATACATCATTGTCTGGTCATATGGCGTAGCGGCAAAATTACCATTGCCATTGTAGAGATAACCGTTAACACGTTGCAGGAGTCCGTCAGTGTCATGTATCATTACATCACGCTCTATGGTATCCCATTGTGTGGTGTATTGGTGAATGTAGTATGTGTCAATCAATCCTGCCGTATTATATTGGTATATGTAAGCATCTCCGGGTACCCATTGTGAAAGCCCATTGTCCCAAGTCATATCTACTTCATAATATGGTTTTGTATTTGTGCCA
>CALESY010000118.1 GCA_937919945.1 uncultured Chitinophagaceae bacterium
ATTTACAAAAGATTATAAACCTACTATTAAATATTTAAAAGAAAATCTTAATTTAATAGCTGATCATAAAAATAATAAAAAAATTAAAGTGTATAAAAATTTACATATTTGCTATAATAAATTAACCGTGAAAACCCTTCATTATGACATCCGAAAATCACATCTATTGGGCTGAGCTAAAACCCGCCCACCAAACATTCATCACCCACTATCTGCGCACCAAAAACAGAAGGCAGGCATACAAAGAGGCTTACCCCCATGTTGCTGACGGCAATAGTCTGCGCTCTGCTACCAACAGGCTCTATAAGCAGCTAAGCCCTTACATAGACAATCTGGAACAGCGCGCCACCGAAATGGCATTGGAAGAACTGATGCACGATGCCAAAGAACGCATCAAAACAGAGGTATGCAGCTTGCAAAGTAGGCGGGAGAAACTGGCAGAAATGATAACGGGGCGGATGCAGGTGAAACGCCACATCCGCCTCCGCGACCGCATTGTAGAAGTGTATGAAGATGTGAGCCCTGCCGTATTGGTGCGCGCCATAGACCTCGATAGCCGCTTGGCTGCCAATAAATACAAAGAAAGGGTAGACAGCCTCAAGCCTGCCATACCTGCTTACGTGCCGCCACCACCACCCAAAGAACCGGAGCCGACACTTGAAGAACTACTCAAGAAATACCCCTACGACGACCCGTATTGGCGTGGCAAATGCATACGGGTACCGGCGCAAGATGTAGAACGCCTTGGCTTCGATACGCTGGATGACGGCGCACCCTACCTGAAGAATAACCTGACAGACGAGTATCATAAACTACGCATACAGCGAGAAATGGATTACCTGAAAGAACACCAACCTGCAGTGTATCAAGACATTATCAATAATCCTGTCAAAATAAGGTATGAAGACGAACCGGAAGAGGAGCAGCCCAAAACACCACCTGAACCAACTGTTGACGATTTATGGAAACAATACTTGGCTGCCGATAGCAACACCCGCCGCCTGCACCCCGCAGACAGGCATGCCAAAGAACAGTGGTTCAGAGTCATACCCCGCAAACAACAATTAAAGCTGATAGAACTATACCGAAAAACAGGATAGGTATTATCTATGTTCAAGCTTCATTATTTAATAATTGAAAATGCGTTTGGTGTTAATAACCATCGTAGCTTTGCGGCGCATTTATATCTTTCATCCGGCACTATATCTTCCATAGTGCTGCAAAACATACTACGATGGCTACATCCTCACAACGCCAATCGCACAATGCCCCAAGGCTCGTAATACTTGGTGCCGGCTTTGCAGGCTTACAACTTGCTAAGAAATTAAGAAAATCTGCTTACCACATTACATTGATTGACCAGTACAATTATCATCAGTTTCAGCCACTATTTTATCAGGTAGCTACTGCACGACTCGAGCCCAGCTCCATATCTTTTCCGCTACGCAAAATATTTCAGCGTAGCAATAATGTGCATGTACGCAATACGAAGGTAAAAGAGGTAGATACAAAAGCACAAACAGTAATAACAGAAGATGGTACTTTCAATTACGATGTTTTGGTAATAGCCACAGGCTGCACTACCAACTTCTTCGGCAACAAAAATCTGGAGCAGTATGCTTTCCCGATGAAGTCAACTACTGAGGCTATTACGTTGCGCAATCGCATACTGTTGAATTTTGAAGATGCCCTTAATGCTACACCGGATGAGCTGGAGGAGATAATGAATATTGTAGTTGTTGGTGGCGGCCCAACGGGTGTAGAGTTATCAGGCTCTTTGGCAGAACTCAAGAAGAACATCTTACCGCGCGATTACCCTGATATGGACTTTAGCAAACTAAATGTTTATCTGTTAGAGGGTAGCCCTAACACGCTCTCTGCTATGAGCCCGGTATCGCAACGCACATCACATGCATACCTCGAAAAAATGGGTGTACAGGTGTGGACAAATGCTGTGGTAGAAGATTACGATGGCCGTACCGCTACTTTAAAAGATGGGAGACTGATAAAGACCCGCAATCTGATATGGGCGGCAGGCATAACAGGCAACGTGCCACAGGGAATACAAAAAGATGTATTGGTACGCGGCAACCGCATAAGGGTAGATGCATACAGCAAAGTAGCAGGCATGGAAAATGTATATGCCATCGGAGACATAGCCTACATGGAAACCAAAGACTGGCCAAACGGACACCCGCAAATGGCAAACGTAGCAGGCAAGCAAGCTACACATCTGGCAACAAACCTGAAGGCATTACAAAACGGCAACAAACAGCAACAATTCAGCTACAAATCGCCCGGCTCTATGGCTACCGTTGGTAAACGCAAAGCTGTAGTTGATTTGCCATTCATCAGTTTTCAGGGTGTCTTGGCTTGGTTTGTCTGGATGTTCTTGCACTTGATGTTGATACTGAATGCAAAGAACAAGCTGATTATCTTTATCAACTGGGCTATCAGCTACTTTACCAACGACACTACACTACGCCTGATACTGATGCCAACACGAAAACAGGTAGAGATGGCAAAAGCGCATCATACAATGGATGAGTAGTTCTTTACTTAATGGCAAGCCTGCGTTTTCGGTTCAGCCAACTGATACCAAATAGGATAGCTGCAACAAACAACGGACCGGAAATGACAGCTATCCAATCTGGGTGGTTGATAGTAATAGCGATGTAGAAGATAGCTAGTGCACTGTAAGCAATGACGCCTACCAGTTCCCATCGCCATGCAGATACCAGAATAACAGATAATACGGCAGTAGGTATAAGGTGCATTGCCAGCTCTGCGACAAAACCTGCTACATTACCATTGTATTGTACATCCAGTGCAAACAATGAAATAAAGATGGTTAGTATTATGCCAAATACTCTTGGCGCCCAATAGGCTGTTTTTTGTATTGTATTCATTGCTCTTTTTTTTGAATGGTTATTAGAGCATAACGGGAATAATAAAAGTAAGCAATATATATTATAACAACATGTTAAATAGCTACGCTATGCCTATCTGCCTTACCAAAGCGCGTTTGGCAACGGGCAGTAAAGTTTCATCTAATGGCAGAGGGAGCGGGTATTCTATACTGAATACGGCTGGGTTGGGTAAGGTGCGGATAGTTTTTATAATGTCGCGTTTTATGCTCTCGTATGTATTGACAAGGCTGTTTTGCCATGTGTCGACATAATGCAGGCGTATACCGCGATAACGGTCGCTCTTATGCTCAAACAACGTGATGGTATAATTGTAAGCTCTGATTTCGCTATAGTTGCCATAACGCATCAGTACATAACCCTCATTTTTGTACAGGGGCATAATACCAACAGGTTCTATGCGTAGTTGTTTTTCAATATGCTCGTATAGCTCCGCGCCATTGTCAAGAGTTGGCTTTATTTGTGTAAGGGCATATTGTACAATGTTCTCCAGTTCTTGCACGATGCTGTTGTCTTGCAGCATCTCATCATACACCAGTTCCAGCTTTTGCAGGTTCACATTACTTAGCTGTTTAGGAAAGCTGTCTTGCATTAGCTTCTTATGCTCTTTGAAAGCTACCAAGTTGTTGTAGTGAAACACTACGTCTGCCAATTGAGGGTATAGCTTCTGTTCGTTGAAGTATTGGTTTACATCCTGCAGGTAGGCAAGCAGGCGGTACTTTTGCAGTTCAAAGTCTATATATCCTTCCATAAACCATGTTTCGCTCAGCTTCATGTCTTACAGATTTACTTCTAATATAGTAAATCAAACACAATGCCACAATGGGCAATAATTGTAATGGCTGTGTTAAAAGTGAATATGTGGATAAATACAAATGCCCGGTAGTAGCCGGGCATTTGCAGATATACTATCTGTATTACCTTATCTTATCAATGTTACATTACCTTGTTTGGTAAATCTGCGACCGTTAGCGTTTACAGCATCTATAGTGTAGATGTACACGCCCATTGGTTGTGGTTCTCCATTGAAAGTACCATCCCAACCTTTGTCAATGTCTGCTGTTTCAAACACTTTCTGTCCCCAACGGTTGAAGATAGTGAAGCCTTTCAGCGTTGCATCACCGCGGCGTAATATCTTAAACGTACTGTTCCTGCTGCCCGGACTGAAGGCATTCGGTACATCCAGTATGCTTTCTGAAGATACGAGTACAGTAATTGAATCGCTAGTACTACAGCCGTTTTCAGTTGTGCCTGAAACAAGGTACTTAGTATTTACTTCCGGTTTTACAATCGGGTTTGATATATCAGCTTTGTTCATGCCAAGTGGCGGGAACCATGCATAGTAACTGCAGTTACCCATCGGATCTAATTGATAAGTCTCCCCAGGATATATCCTTACCGAATCAGGCAAGAAGAGTGTAGCTTGAGGGTGTACAATTACTTTTACCGATGCAGTATCAAAACAACCATTAACGTCAACACCATATACTTGATACAATTGTGTAGTAACAGGATTAACTACCGGATTGGCTGACGAAGCGTTACTCATTCTGATGTCAGGTACCCACTTAAATGTTTTCAGACCTGCTCCCGTTACGGAAAGTGTTGTTGAGTTGCCAGGACATATAGCCGTATCTCCTTTTGCAATTACGAAATCACCCGGAAAGACAGTCAACAATACAGAGTCTGATGCTGTACAGCCTGCTTTTGGGCTTCTAGCTGTCAATGTCAGTATAGTGGTCTGTTGTGCCTTGAATATCGGGCTGGCTATCTTATCGTTATCAAGTGTGGCGCCAGGTGTCCATGTGAGGTCGAAGTCGAAATTAGATGGTGTGATAATACCTGTCAATTTCATTGTATCATTTTTACACATAGAGGCATCGTCATCAACTGTTACAAAAGGATTAGGTTCCACTTCTACATCTATTTCTGCCAAGCTATCTTTTGCACAGCCAAGGTAAGATGCCTTTATATAGTAAGTATTTTTACCGATGGGCGATGGTGTAATAACAGGGGCCATCAGGCTTGGATCGCTAAATTGCCCATTGCCGTTAGCGGCACTCCACGTATATGTATAACGACTGTCTCCTGTGATGGCAGGTGTAAAGCTGGCACCTTCACAAACAGCTGTATCGTCTGTAAGCAATGTAAAGCCTTTCAGTACATCTACTGTGATTGTATCTCTGCCTTTACACTGGTTTACGTTCGAAGCAATGGTTACAATATATGTTATAGTAGTTTTTGGTGTGGTAGTAGGAGAATTCAATGTATCATTGTCTAAATAAGTAGCCGGAGACCACTTAGTGCTGTACGTAACACCCGGAAGTGGTGCAAGATTCAGATTCAGCTTTACACTATTGGCAGGACAAGTAATAATATCCGCTATAGGTGTGAATGCAACGCCTGGTAGTACACCTACTACAACTGTGTCTTTATTATTGGGGCAGAAGGTATTAGCAGTAGATGTTACAACATAACTTGTAGTAATGCCTGGCGTAGCAATAGGGCTTGGGCAAGCAGTACAACTAAGACTCGTAATAGCTGAGCCACCCGGTAATACAGACCACACATAACTGCCACCGCCTGATGCATTCAAATACGCTGTTTCGTTAGGGCAAATATTTGTATCTGCTACTGCTTTTGTTGGCCCCCATATATAGATTGGTATAGTGTATGTATAATAAAGCATTATACCAGGAGGGCGGCATGTAGAATCTTTAATTGTAACTATCAGGCTTTTAGAACCTGCATCTGCAGCGCCGGGAGTCCATGAAAAGCTACCATCAACAGTATCTGTTTTCTGACCTGTATATGCTGTTGTAGCTGCTGGTATTGACAATGCTTTATTGTCTTCTCCAATCAATACAGCTCCGGTATCTGTAGATGTAACTCTGAAAGTAAACGACAGATTTTGGTTGATACAACCCTCTACTCTGCCACCGGGGCCAGTATTTGCAGCAAAAATATTGATAGTTGGGGTTACAGTACTACAGTTAAGCACCTGCACCTGCACATCTCTCATAATATAACCTATTAGCGTACCATTTCGGTATTCACGTACACGTGTTGTAAGTGCATGAGCTCCAACAAGTCCGGCAGTAAAATTCATCTGCCCTGTTGCACCGTTGATAGAAAATGTATTGTTTGTTTGGAATGGGTTTGTTGGTATGCTATAGACCGGTGAGCCTGCCAGGAATGTAGTATTAACACCAGGGCCGCAAGTAGGGCCAAGCATAGGCATAATAATATCACTAACCAATGAGTCACCGTTAGGGTCTATGGCACCATTATTATATGAATAAGGTGTATTAATACATACATATGGTATGGGCTTCACAGAGAAGAAAGGTGATGAGTTACCCTGAAATTGGGCATTGTTAAAAGTAGTTTCTACATACAAGTCTGTCTGCGGTACATTCATGCTTGGATTCCTTGCGAAAATAGAAGCTGAAAAACGCCATTTAACACACCTGCTAGGTAATTGTACTACTGCTGAGTACCACCATTCCTGATAACCAGGCAATGTTGATGTGGGGTTCTGGCATGTAGTAGGATAACCAGAGCACCCTGGCGACAAGGGCGAACCATTTATACCTCCACCAGGCAATACACCATTCCATGGATTCATAGTTACTGTCTGTTGAAAGCCTGAACAAGAATCCGTCATACATAGTGGCACCGTACCAGGTTGTGTTGCACCGCTACAGTCTCTATAAAACTTAAAGAAAACACGATAAGTAGAGTCTGCTATGTGTTCATAAATGATTTCGGCACCCGCGGCGTGGGATGCGGATGCTTTCTCCGGCCTTGCCCCGAACAAGGCAAAAACCAGTAAGGCAAATAAAATGTGTTGGTTTTTCATAAAGTCTATTTTATACAAGCAGCAAAAAGAGTTATAATATGCTTATCTAAAAGACTATAATTGAGGCGTTGTAGTTGGGATTAAAATGACAAAAAAAATTAATTATAGTATAAACTAAAAATTAAAATACAGTACTTATTTATTGCTCTTATAAGTTAT
>CALESY010000119.1 GCA_937919945.1 uncultured Chitinophagaceae bacterium
TGCAGGTACTTATACTGTAGATGTAGTTTATACTGCTACGCAACTGTAATCAATCATTGATAATAATATTAAGAGAAAGCGTCCTCGCCGGGACGCTTTCTCTTTTACATGTAAAACCATGGCAAACAACGTGTTAAACAGATTTTTTGCAAGAAAACTACTAACATTAGTGATGAACAACGGTGTTGCGTGAATGTATGTTTGCACTATCAAATCGATAAAACATTTATTAACAAAAAACAAAAACACAATGAAAAAAGTACTGACAATCGCAGCCATCACAATTGCAGGTTTTTCTGCAAAAGCACAAACTTCTTCTACTGCTACTCAAACAGTTAATCTGAACCTGAGCAACGCAATCGAATTGACTTTCACAGGGTCTGGTACTGCTACCGGTGCTGCTGTTAATCTGGCTTTCAACACTGTAAACGATTATGCAAACGGTGTTACTTCTGCTAATCAGGAACTGCGTGTACGTTCTAACCGTCGTTTCGGTGTAACAGTTCGTACCAACAATGCAAACTTTACTTACACAGGTTCTGTAACACCTGCTCCTGTAATGCCGGTATCTGGTGTATTAGGATTGAAAGTAGGTGCAAACAGCACAGGTGGCGCTATCGCTTCTCCGTTCAGCACTACTGCTTACGCTGGTTTGACATCAACAGCACAAAACCTGATAACAAATGCTGCTAATGGTGGTAACCAATTGTTCAGCGTATCTTATGAAGCTGAACCTGGTTTCGCTTACCCTGCAGGTACATATACGGTAGATGTAGTTTACACTGCTACTCAACTGTAATCAATAACAGATAATAACATAAATAGAAAGCGTCCCGTAAGGACGCTTTTCTTTTTGTTTTTAGTACCTACTTTTACACCTGCAATGCTCAAAGCGTATTATCAAAAAGGCATCATAGAGGCAGGGTGCGATGAAGCAGGCAGGGGCTGCCTTGCAGGTCCGGTATTTGCAGCTGCCGTTATACTGCCCGATGGCTTTCATCACCCGCTATTGAATGACAGTAAAAAACTAACTGAGCATGACCGTGATACACTCCGTCCTATCATAGAAACACAGGCTGTTGCATGGGCGGTAGCGCGAGTAAGCGAAGCAGAGATTGATACTATCAACATCCTGAAAGCATCTTTCAAAGCTATGCATCTGGCAATTGATAATCTTTCGGTAAAACCTGAATTATTGCTTATAGACGGCAACCGATTTTCGCCATACATGGGTATTACACACCAATGTATTGTAGGAGGTGATGGTAAATACGCGTCAATAGCTGCAGCGAGTATACTTGCCAAAACACACCGCGATGCATATATGCTGATGATAGATGCTGAACACCCAGAATATGGTTGGAAAGAGAACAAAGGTTATGGTACAGCCAAACACGTTTTGAAACTACATGAAATAGGCATGTGCAGGCATCACCGTAAAACGTTTAAGTGGAATAAACAGGCTTAGGAGAGTAATGGCAACGTTATCTCAAACACAGAACCTACAGGATTATTATCCGTTACGGTGATTTTACCATTGTGTTGTTTTACAATTTTGGATGTGAGGTATAAGCCAAGCCCGGTACCTTTTGACTTCCTAGTTTCTTCGTTACCAATGCGATAAAACTTATTAAAGATTTTAACCTTTTCAGCATCAGGGATGCCGGGGCCATTGTCAGCTATTTGCAGCGTGCAACTATTGCCCTTTACTTTCAGATCGATAAATACTGCCGAATTGGCTGGTGTGTATTTCACTGCGTTTTCCAGCAAATTATTGATTGCCATTTGCAGTAATAACTTATCGCCCGACAGTTTGCAACTATCAATTGCTGTTTCTGTAAATCGGTTTGGGTATCTTGAAGTATAATCTATTACCGATGCCTTCACCAATTCGTCAAACTGCAATTCTTCACGGGCGGGTATATATTGCCTCCCTTCCATTTGAGACGCTATGAGCATGTTATTGCACAGGTCATTCAGCCTGTTGGCTTCTTTCACACACCTATCAATCAGCAAATTTTTCTTCTCTTCGTCCAGCTTATGTCTTTCTAATGTTTGCAGGTTTAGCTTCATAGCTGCAATAGGCGACTTCAATTCGTGTGTTACAGACAGCATAAAGTTGTTTTGCTGTCTTGATAAACGTATACTTCTCCTGAAGGAGCTATATACTACAGCCGCGCCAATAAGTATCACCAATAGAAATGTAGACCCTTCACCGATATATTGTTTCTTACGAGTTTCCAGTTGCGATTGCAACTCTTGCATTCTCGCATTATACATCTCGGGATATATGGCACTATCAACCTCTGTTTTGAGGATTGTTACACCCTGCTTGTATATCTCATGGCTTTTTTCATTCAGGCTGAAACCCCAGAATACTAATGCTGCTACAATATAAGTAAGCAGCAATAAATGTACGGTTGTAAAAAAGCGCATTAGTAGTTATTGTGTACTAAAGGTACGCAACGGATGCTTTTCTACACGCAAGCCTACTTGCAGTACTTCAGGGAGCGGATTAACTCGCATATTCTGTTCAATACGGATTTCCCATCTGCCTTTTTTGCGCAGCATTACTGTATCACCATCATTTGAAATGGGCATGCGTTGCTCCCATATCGCACCCATACCACGGCCCATCCATTTACCACTAGGCTCTGCGAGAGGTATTTCAAGCCTTGTTTTTTGAAATACACTATCACCCGGTTGTTTGGTATATACCCAAAGCCAGATATTAGAGTTTGGGTAAGCCTCAGTATGCCTGATTAGGAAAAAAAGATTGTATCGGGCATTAGTATCAGTAATGTCAAAAGTAAAAGACGGCCTGAAACTGTATGACCATGCATTTTGCGGAATGGCATATTCTTTTTGATAAAGCGGCGATGATGTGCAACCACTTAAGGCTATACTAATAATTAAAATAATGGTTAAGTATTTACGAAACATAAATAAACTGAATGCTATTTTTTTACTTATAATATATTCAACACTTGCTCTTTGGCTTTTTCCAGTTCATCTTTCATATTGATTACTATTTGTTGTATCTCAGCATAGTTGGCTTTTGAGCCAAGCGTATTGATTTCCCTACCTATCTCCTGCAATATAAAACCAAGAACCTTGCCTTTCGAGGTGCCTTGTTTCTCTACCGTTTCATGGAAATAAATACAGTGTTGTTTAAGCCTTGTTTTTTCTTCAGATATATCTATACGTTCCAAATAATAAATCATTTCCTGCTCAAAGCGGTTGGGGTCAACATTTTCAGTACCTACCATTTCCTGCAACGACTGGGATATACGACCACGTATTTTTTCGGTACGTGCAGCTTCAAGAGGCAAGACGTCTTGCAATAACGATTCGATATGCTGTATGCGTGTATGCAAATCTTTGTGCAAAGCATTCCCTTCATTTTTGCGGTGCTCCATTAATTGTTTTGCTGCTGTTTCTATTACTTGCTTCAGTTGCAGCCATTCTTCCTCAGCTATCACATCTTGGTCGGCAGCTACTACTTCGGGCATACGCATAAGTGTTGCCAAAATATTCTCTTGGGGTATATTAAGATCTATAGCTATCTGCTGCATACTCTGGTAGTAAAACTTTGCCAATCCTGTATTCACTACCATGGGTTTGGTTGCCCCCTCTTGTTTGATGGCGATGGTAAGGTCTATCGTACCACGCATCAGGATGGTATTCAACATATTCCTGATGTCCAGTTCATACGACCTGAGGATTGGCGGCAGTTTGGTGACAATATCAAATTGTTTACCATTCAGCGATTTCATTTCTACTACTACCTGCCTGCCATTGATTGTCGCTTCTGCACGGCCAAAGCCCGTCATTGAATACAGCATACCCTGTTATTTGATAAACAAAGAAAATATAAAAAAGTGAAAGCTGACTTTTTATAATTAAAAAGGCTAAAATCATCTTAAAACACAATCCAAGGTTCGGATGGCAGCGATATTTGGTTATTTTTGTTCTTTTAGCTTAAAGGCATATTTTGAGCATGCGCATCATCGCCACACTATTTATTTTTTTCTTTTCCATATACGTTATGGCGCAACAGCCATCACGTGATGACCTTGTGAAGCGCAGGCAAAGCATACTTGAATCTATCAAACAGACAGAAGCACAGTTAGAAGCTACCAAGAATGATAAAAATGCCACGATGGGGCAATTGCGTGCCTTACAAAGCAAACTGGCAGAACGCCAACGCCTCATCAGAAATATTAATGAAGAAATAGGGCAAATAAATAATAATATTCAAAACTCTACCCAAGAGGTAAATACACTAAAACAAAACCTTGAAGTGTTGAAAATGCGCTATGCACAGTCTGTACGCTATGCCTATCGCAGCCGTAGCTCGTACGACATGATGGCATTTCTGTTTTCTTCAAAAGACTTTAACGAAGCGCTACGCAGGATAAAATACCTTAAAAAATACAGGGAATACCGTAAGCAACAAGCCAATAAAATACGTGAAACACAGGGCATTATCGTTAAAAAAATAAATGTACTGAATGCAGAGAAATCTGAAAAAGATATGCTGCTAAGTACAGAGGAAAAACAAAAACAGGAAATACAAAAAGAAACCAACGAAACAAACGCTATAGTAAAAGACCTGAAAGGGCGTGAGAAACAATTGATGGCGCAAATTGATAAAGATAAGCGCGCCGCCAAACAACTGAATAAAGCTATTGAAGACGTAATACGCCGCGAGATGGAAATAGCGCGGAAGAAAGCGGAAGAAGAAGCCCGCAAACGTGCAGAGGAAGAACGCAGAAAACAAGATGAAGCTAAAAAGGCTAATATGCTTGCAGCAGCAGGTGGCAACCTTGCCAGTAAACCTACTACAACAAGCACGCCTGCTACACAAGGCAATAAGCCTGTTGTAAATAATACTACACAGCCAAGAACTACAACAAACACACCTCCACCGGTGGCTAAAACAGTAGTGCCAAAAAACTACGACTATTCACTAACACCAGAGGCCAACGCCTTATCAAATAGTTTTGAAACTAACAGAGGAAGATTACCATGGCCAGTTGAAAAAGGATTTATTTCACAAGGTTTCGGACGATATAGACATGCTATAGCGCAGAAGGTAGAAATGGAAAACTACGGCATAGACATTAATACTGCACATGGCGCTACCGCCAGAGCTGTATTTGAAGGAGAAGTGAGTAAGGTGTTTTCTATAGATGGTAAAGAATGGAATATTATTGTATCACATGGTGCATACTTTACTGTATACAACCATTTAAGCAAGACAAATGTAAAAGCCGGACAGAAAGTAAGCACGAAACAAATTATTGGCAATGTAAGGATGAATGATGATGGTGAAAGTATCCTTAACTTTCAAATATGGAAAAGCGGAACTAAGCTAAACCCTGAAGTATGGATAGCCCGTTGATAACCAAGACATAATAAACATCCATATTTAGCAGTTCACATCAAAATAATACTAATAAAATATAGTCTTTATTAAGTATTGCGGCATTTCTTTATTATTTTTGTCCTACACCCTTTAATTGCTGATTATCAATAATATTTAGTGATAGTCCATGAAAAAATAACTTTACTATGCACTACAGGATACGCATTCTACCCCGCTGGCTTATATTTATATTAGACCTGATATGCATACAACTTTGTCTGTTTTTCTCATTCCTGCTACGTTTTAATTTTAACCTTGAGGATGTTGCCAAGTATGATATGTCTATGATATTAGGCCTGTCATTGGGGCTTAATACAGTACTCTTCTACTTACTAAAAAGCTATGCTGGCATCATACGCTATACCAATATTGAAGATACGTTCAGGCTGTTGATAGTAAACTCTATAGCTTCCGTATTCTATTTCTCAATCAATTTTATCGTTACACAATCAGCAGCTGGCATCTACTTATTTCCGATATCTGTGGTGGTTATCAATTTTTTTATTACCAATTTCTCACTCATCACTTACAGGCTGCTTGTCAGATATATTTTCAAATACTATCAGCAACATAATGTTGACCGTAACAAAGTAAAGGCAGCTGTGTACGATGCAAGCGAAAACGGACAACAAACTAAAAAAGTAATTAACGACTTCCCGAACAGCAACCTGCATGTCGTAGCTTTTATGGATGACATACTTGGCAAATCGGGCAAGTTGATGGAAGGCATTCCAATCTATAACACAGATGATACCAGTTTTGATAAACTAAAAAATGACAATGTAGAACTGCTCATCATAGCCAACAGAAGCATACCAAAAGATAAACTGAATCTGTTGGTAGATAAATGCCTGCAGTATGGTATTAAAGTGCAGCAAGTACCCCCTGTACAGCAATGGTTGGATGGCAAGATTGATACTGACACACTGAAAGACATCAACATAGAGGACTTACTGGAACGCGAAGTCATCCGTATTGATAATGATAAAATACATTTTGAACTAAAGGGTAAAAAGATATTGGTTACGGGTGCTGCAGGCTCTATTGGTAGTGAATTAGTAAGACAGTTATTGAAGTACAAACCGTCATTAATAGTGATGTGCGACAATGCAGAAACACCGATGCACAATATGATATTGGAGCTTCGCGAAATGAATTCAGGTGTTAATACAAAACCATACATCGGTAATATATGCGACAGGGTGAGAATGGAACACCTGTTTGAAATCTACAACCCCGAGGTAGTATTCCATGCAGCAGCATATAAGCACGTACCATTGATGGAAGACAACCCGTCTGTTGCAGTATTGAATAACGTAGTAGGCACAAAACTTTTAGCAGAACTATCTGTAGCTAATGGTGTTGAGAAATTTGTGATGGTATCTACTGACAAAGCAGTGAATCCTACCAACATCATGGGTGCATCAAAACGTATTGCAGAGATATTTACACAGAGCTATTATAAATATCTGCTTAATGACAATACCACATTGCCCGGCGGCAAGCTTACTAAATTTGTTACTACACGTTTTGGCAACGTACTTGGCTCTAACGGTTCTGTAATACCCATCTTCAAACAACAACTTGAAAAAGGCGGACCTATTACAGTCACACATCCTGAAATAACAAGATACTTTATGACCATACCCGAGGCATGCCAGTTAGTGATAGAAGCAGGGGTTATGGGACAAGGAAGCGAGATATTTGTCTTCGACATGGGGCAACCTGTTAAAATTGTTGACCTAGCTAAAAAGATTATCCGCTTGGCTGGTAAAGAGCCGAATGTTGATATAAAGATAGTATACACTGGTCTACGCCCTGGTGAAAAACTATATGAAGAATTACTGAATAACAGTGAAAATGTTGTACCTACCTATCACGATAAGATAATGATTGCTAAAGTGCCTGAATATGACTATACAGCCATCAAAGGCAAGGTAGATAAATTGATTGCCAGTGCAGAAAAGCACTACACGCTAGAAACCGTTGGAATCATGAAAGAATTGGTACCTGAGTTTGTTAGCAATAACATCACTTACGAGTCTTTAAGAGTGAAATAATTATTTAAAAACTGCTTTTAATGTCAGCATAATAATCTTGAAATAATTATAAACACTTGGATTGTTGATATACATCATGTTTAGCCTTATCTTATCTGGCATTATATATTTTATATAGTACTGTTCAGGGTTGTCTTGTTTTTCAAGCAAGCTGTTTTCATTATAATATGTTACTGATGCCATGTCTGTAATGCCTGGGCGAACGTTGAGCACTGCTTTTTGTTCGGTAGTATATAATTCAGTATATTTTTTTACTTCAGGACGTGGGCCTACCATGCTCATCTGTCCTATCAGTACATTAAATAGTTGTGGCAGTTCGTCTAATTTATACTTGCGCATAAAGGCTCCGGATGGTGTGATACGTTCATCAGCATCACCAAACGTAAGCAGACTTTCTTTATCTGCATCAATACGCATAGAGCGAAATTTGTAGAGGTAAAACTCTTTGCCATACATGCCTACACGTTTTTGCTTATAAAATATATTCCCTCTGGTATCTAACTTAATACGTATAGCAAGCAATATGAAAACAGGGCTGAAAATAAAAAGAGCAATAAGAGCAAGCATTATATCTAAAAAGCGGGTCATTTCACTACGGCGTTATATGCTTTTTCTATTTGTTCTTCTATAAAAGTACATTGTTCATCCGTTAATTGCGAGTATATAGGTAGCGAAATTTCGTTATGATAATTGTCGAATGCCATAGGGTAGTTTGCTATTTCGTATCCCATCTCTTTGAATAATGTAAGCATAGGCAATGGTACAAAATGTACATTTACAGCAGCACCGGCATCAGCTACCAATTGTATCATTTTATCTCGCTGTGCTTCTGTAATGTCTTTAATACGTAAAAGATATAAGTGATAGGAAGATTCTCTTTCCTGATTAATAGCTGGCGGTACTATTGCCCAATCTTTAGCAGCAAAAAATCTACTGTAATGATTGAAAATCCGCTTCCTGTCCGGCAACAATTTAGTTTTATACTTACGCATCTGTGCCAGCCCTATAGCGGCGCATACATCCGTCAAATTTATTTTAAGCCCGTCACTTACTATGTCGTACCGCCAGTTACCTTTCTGTGTTTTGGTAAGCGCGTCAGCAGTTTGTCCGTTCATGGCATTTAGTCGCATCCATTTATAAACGGCTTCATTATCCAAAGGGGTTGGCAGGTTCAACGCTATTACTCCACCTTCTGCCGTTGTAATATTTTTTACCGCATGCAATGAAAATACAGTTATATCAGCAGCCAGCGATGCAGGCATGTTTTTATATACAGCCCCGAAGGAATGCGCTGCATCTGCCATCATCAAAACCCTACCAAGCTGTTGCTGTACATCATTAGCAGGCACAAACTTATTCGCCTCTTGTTGTAATATTCTGCTGATGCTTGCATAGTCGCAAGGCAAGCCTGCTATATCTACTGTAATCACAGCTTTAGTCGCAGGGGTTATGGCGTTTCTTATCGCCTCAGGGTTTATTGTGAAATCATTCAGCACATCCACCATTACTGGTTTTGCTCCTGCATGTAATACAGCTAATGCAGTTGCCGCATATGTATATGCAGGTATTATTACTTCATCTCCGTCTTTTATACCCAGCCACTTCAGTACAAGCATTGCACCTGATGTCCATGAATTGACACATAGAGCTTGTTCCACACCAGCAATTTCTGCTGATAATTTTTCGAGTGCTTTTACTTTAGGACCTGTGGTTATCCACCCCGACTGTAGCGTATCCAATACTTCGTCAAGCACATCCTTGTCAATATAAGGGGGTGAAAAAGGTATGTTCACTTTACTTGTTTTTACAATCGTAAATTCTTTCTATTATATCAACTACTTTCAGGCCTTCAAGCGCATTAGTAGTGATAGATGCTCTTCCATTCAGCACATCTGCAACGTTTTGTATTACGTAATGGTGGTTAGCAGCACTACCTTTATAGGGACCGTAATCATTGGGCGGATTAGTAGGCCTCAACTCAGGCATAGTATAGTTTTTTATATGACAATATTCTACTTTATCCATATACTGCCCCCCAACTTTTACACTACCATTTGAACCAATTACAGTCATACTGCTTTCTAAGTTTTTGTCCCAAACAGAAGTCGAGAAATTAATGCTACCTATCCCTCCTTTTAGAAACCTGAAATTTATAACACCTGAATCTTCAAACTCTGTAATATGCTGGTGGTTGAAGCTTGAGAAGCTTGCTTTGATATCTTCTATGTCGCCGAAAACCCAATATAGCAAATCTACAAAATGGCTGAATTGTGTAAATAGTGTGCCCCCATCAAGCGCCTTAGTGCCATGCCAAGAACCTTGTTTATAATACCGTTCATCTCTATTCCAATAACAATTTACTTGCACAATATATACATCACCTAATATACCATCTGCTACAATTTGCTTCAACCATTCAGATGGCGGTGAATACCTGTTTTGCATTACGCAAAAAAGATGTCTTGCTTTGGTAAGTGCCATATGTATTACTTCTTCACATTCTTTTTTATGCAGCCCCATTGGTTTTTCAACCACTACGTGATGGCCTGCATTGATGGCTTGTAATGCCTGTCGGGCATGCAGACCGTTTGGCGTAGCAATGGTTATTACATCAGCGTTAATACCAGATTGTAAAAAAGCTTCAATCGTTTCAAAATATAGTACACCTGTCTGTAACTCATCTTTTACAGCCGTATTTACATCGCAAACAGCCACTAATTCGCACTCACCATGTTGCTGTATCATTGCAGCATGCCGCTTGCCTATATGCCCGTAGCCAACTACTGCAAATCTTATATTCTTCATAGAAATTCAGACAGCAATATCAGAAAATTATTTCACTTATGCTAAAGCCCTGCTACTTACGGGCAACGGAAATGGAAATGTAATTGAAAGTTTGTGGTAAAAGCCGCTTCAGGAATACATTCAGGACAAATGTGGCGGTGTTGAATATCGGTACTGGCAAGCGTGTGGGAATAATACCGAAACTGTATATATCTGTAGATGAAAAATTTGCAAGCAGTATTTTTATATCGTTGATGCTGAAATAATGCCAGTTATCTGTTTTGCCAGCTCTTGCCCTTACAGATTGCATGAGGCTACTACCTTGCAGGTTGTCTGCTGTCAGTAATAAAGCATCTGGTTTTAACATGTTATATATATTCGCAACTGCTTTTTGTCTTGTATTTTCAGTACGGGTATGGGAATCATTGTATCTTTCTTTAAGACCACCCAAGACAGACTTCATAATGATAATATCATATTGATCTGGAATAACCAAATCATTTACAATATCTAAGGATGCATATTGTATTTTATCTGCTACACCATACCTGTTATGCATTTCTTTAGCTTTATCTGTTACGCCTTGCCTGTCTGTGCAAACCACTTTAAATCCCTGCAAAGCCAACCATAATGATAAACCCCCGTTTCGTTCACCTATAGCTAACACTTTGCTTTGTCGGGGCAACTTATCTAATATCGGCTGCCATATTTTTAAAGCTACAGACCAATTTAATACATCCCATTCTATAATATCGTTCAATAATGCCCTATGCAATTATAGTTGTTGTAGTTGTTTGTAAAAGTCCACAGCTATTTTCTTTCTGTCAAAGTGAGTGTTGACATATGTTTTACTATTATTGCTCAACTCTGCGTAAAGGGTATCATCAGTCTTCAATCTAATAATACCTGCTGCTAATTCTTGTTCATTTTCGGGTGTAAAAAAGAGACCGCATTTGCCTTCATCTATAAATAAAGTTTTTGCCTCTCCATCTACACCTAATAGCACAGGCTTACCAAATGCAAGGTTTTCAAAAATCTTAGATGGTATCGCACCTTTAAATAAAGGTATATTCTTTAAAGGAACGATAGCAGCATCGGCTGCTTGTATAATATTAGGCATCTCCTGCCTTGGCTGATTTGGAAGAATGATGAGATTATTCAACTGCAGTGTCTCTTTCAAATGTTGCAGGAACTCTTTTTGCGGACCATCACCTACTAATAGGAATTGCAAGCTAGGTTGATCTTTCAATAATGCCGCAGCTTTATGTATAACCTCAAGTGCCTGAGCATGCCCTAATATGCCTGCATATAACACAATGAAATCCTCTTTATTATATCCATTTACTGCACGCCAATCGTATGTAATATTATGCTCATCAAATTTTTCTACGTCAACACCATTGGGCAACCAATGTGTTTTTACTTTCGGGTAGCGGGCGTTGATACTACTTACTATCCCTTGTGTTTGCCCGCTCACTAATGCAGCACGTTTATATATCCATGCTTCCAAAATATATGCAGCTTTCAGAAATAGTTTGTTATGCACTAATCCTAATTTTTCAGCACTTTCCGGCCACAAGTCTGATACATTAAATACTAATGCAGAACGTTTTAATAATTTTAGCGTTAATGCTGTAATGCCTAAAAACAAGGGTGGTGATTCACAGATAATTACGTCATATTTCTTTACTCTAAACATGCCTGTAATCATGGCACTGAATACGAATGAAAAATAATTGAGTAAGCGTAATGCTATGCTGTTGCTCTTACGGGCAAAAATCCAAGAACGGTGTATAGTAATTCCTTCCAGCTTCTCTTGTACATACCATTTCCCATAATAATCTTCTTTTATCTGCATAGCAGGGTAATTCGGCATGGCTGTCAATACAGCTACTTCCATACCTAATGTCCGCAAATGAGCAGCAAGGCTGCTTAACCTATTTTGCGGTGCACCTGTTTCGGGAGGATAATACTGTGTAAGGATTAGTACACTACGCACTATGTAGCAAGGTGTTTTGCTATGATGCCAGCAGCATATCCGTCGCCATAAAATATGCTACCGTTTTTGAACTGCTTATCATACATATCTGCTACTGCCTGCAATATCTTTGCTTCGTCAGCACCTGTTATGGTACTACATCCGGCTTTTGTTAATTCTACCCATTCTGTTTGGTCACGCAGGGTAATGCAGTATTTATGAAAGAAGTAGGCCTCTTTTTGCAAGCCGCCACTATCTGTCAAAACTAAATGACAATTCTGTAATAGTGACAACATATCAATATAACCAACAGGGTTGATAACCATGCAATCTAAAGAAAGATGGTATTGCTCAATCATTTTTTTGGTTCGCGGGTGTAGTGGTAACACAATAGTATATTGCTTAGCCAATGTATTGATGGCGTTTACAATTTTTGTTAGACGTTCTTTATCGTCTGTATTCTCTGCCCTGTGTACAGTTACCAATAAATATTTATCTGGCGAAACACCTAATTGCTGCAGTATAGACGAACGCTGTGATGCTTGTTGGGCATAATATAATGCAGCATCATACATTACATCTCCTGTATTTACTACCGTTTTATCAGCCGTTGCCAAACCTTCATTTTGCAGGTTTTGCATAGCCGCTTCAGTAGGGCAAAACAATTGTGTGCTTACTCTGTCTGTCAAGATGCGGTTTACCTCTTCAGGCATATCCATATTAAAGCTACGCAACCCAGCCTCAACGTGGGATACGGGCATGTGCAACTTTGATGCTGCCAATGCACCGGCTAGTGTAGAATTGGTATCGCCGTACACCAATATTTTATCTGGCTTTTCTTTTATAATAGCCTGCTCAATGCCTTCCAGCATCTGTGCTGTCATTGTAGCATGTGTACTGGTATTGATACTGAAATGATAATCTGGTTTGGGAATATGCATTTCGCGAAAGAAAATATCCGACATCACATCGTCGTAGTGCTGGCCGGTGTGCAGCAATATTTCCTTTATGCTGCCATGTTCATTTATTGCTCTTGATACTGCCGCTGCTTTAATAAATTGCGGACGCGTACCGATTACTGTTAGTACCTTGGTCATTTACAGGCTTACTCTTTTTACTTTCGAAACTACCGCTCTGAATTTCCCGTTTGCGGCACAAGGTATTTCTTTCATTTCAAAAATTTGAACATTTACATCTTTTAGTTGAGAATATATACGCTTGGTTAATACTTCTCTTTCAGCAACTGTTAACGGTCCGTCAACCTGCACATTTATGGTGATATCATTTAATGTTTCCTGTACTATTTGCCCCTTCTGTATTTTATCAATTCCAATAAATATGCCATGAAAACGGACCATCTCTCTACCGTCTTTGCCAATAACCACATCTTCTATTCTGCCTATTATTTCTTCTACCACTGGCATTTGCCTACCACAATCACACTTCTTATTGGTAAAACGCATATAGTCCCCTATTCTGTATCTAATCAATGGTTGATTGTCATTCAGAAACCCTGTGCAGACGACCTCCCCGATTTCACCATCAAGCACAGGTTTTCCTTTTTCATTCAGCAACTCAACATAACCAACGTCAGGGCTGATGTGTAGGCTCCCATGCTCGCACTCGCTAACCAGGCCACAGGCTTCTACTCCGCTCCATCCATCGTATGCTTTACACTGATATACCTGCTCCAACACATCGCGCATGTCTTGAGTTAGTTTTTCACTAGATGTAATGATGGCACGCATAGCAGGTACTGTCAGTCCTTTTTCTTTAATTAATCTGGCTAGGAAATAATGGCTCATAGCATACCCTACTAAGTAATCTGGCCTATACTTATTGATGGCAGCTACATAGTCTTGTACGGTATCAGGCGCTATATGATATGCTGAAAAATAAATTTGCTTTTCAATGCTATTATATCTGTAAAAAGGTGCTCTCGCACTTGCTTCCGATACAACTCTCCTGCCTCCAGTCATTCCGCGACTCATATACCTATTAACTCCTGCCCAATTTCTTACCCTAGCCTCATACGCAGCACTCCACTTTTGGTGCATGGTTTTTGAAAACAATATAGCAGTAGGTGTACCTGTTGTGCCGCTTGATAAAAAGAATGTACCGCTTTGCTGTTTTACATCAGATAATAAACTTGTTTTACCAAACTTTCGTAAGTCATCTTTTTCAAGAAAAGGAAGACGATGTAGATTATCTGTCGTTATTTGTTGCAAAGCTTCTATAGATATGCCTGTTGTCTCCCATTTTTCTTTGTAGAATGGTACATGATGATATGCGTGCAATAATATTCGAACCAATTCTTTATTTGTATAATCTTTCCATTGCTCATTCGAGTAACTTTCTCGTTTTTTAAACGCTGCCAGCTCTGTTTGAAACACACCACCAAAACGTCTCTTGTTCCATTGCCATCCATAGAGGCTTACCAAGATATTTTGCAACCAAACAGGTGAGGCATTGTATATATGATTGTACAATGACATTATTTGTCTATACTATTAAGTAGCTCAGCCCATTTTTTAACAACAACCTCTTCATCATAATTCAAAACTTTCATTCTAGATTGTTGTATAATACTTTGTGTTAAGCTTCTATCTTCTACCAATCGGTCTACTGCTGAAGCCATTTCTATATAATCACCATCTTTCACAATCAATCCTGTTATTTCATTATCCAATAAATATTTTACACCTCCAACGTCAGTACTTACAACAGGTAAACCCATTGCCCACATCTCCAAGAATGTTACAGGTGCATTATCTACCTTGTTGGTAGAAATATAAACATCATATTGCGAAGCATAATGTTGTTTCATATCCATATTCAAAAAACCTGCTATCTCAATGTGACTTTCAAGCTTCAGTTCATTTATTAGCTTTTTTGTTTCATCAAGCATACCTAAATCGGGACCACCCATTACCATTTTTACGTTATGGTATTTTTTTTTCAACTCGTTTACAACACGAACCGCCATTAAAGGATTATAAATGTCACTGAACGCCCGCATCCAAAACAGCAGAGGATTTATCTGCTTTTTATATTGAAAATGATACTGTTTTAAGTCAATGATATTTTCAATCAAAACAGTAGCTAATCCATGCTTCTTCATCTCTTGTTGCATATAGATAGATGGTACGGTTATTATATCAGCTTTCTGCAACAATTTCTTATATCTGTTGCCTATGTCTGATGTAAGTTTTTGAGGAACTCGACCACCATGTATAGTAAATACTAATTTCTTGCCGAGCATCTTTACGATGTGTGCCGCTATGTATTGCCAAATGAAGCTATTACCTGAATAAAACTGTACGATGGCAATATCATAGCGAGATGTATTTACCAATAAAGCAAATACTATATCCAACAATCGCAACCATTTTATTGTATAACGCGATGTTCTGAATATGTCATCCCCATCATTGCTCATAGCATTTGCCAATACTGACGCTTGTGTAACAGTTGCAGTATCTGCATTGCCAAACAATCCTACTATGACAACTCTATTTTTCAGTAGTCGTTTTTTTATACCTATAAAAAACAGGAATAGCTGCTAATGCATAGCATACAATGGTTGTATTAGTTCGCATTGCCGAGTGTAATGCCGTTAATAATGCAAAAGCAAATAATGCAGAAGAAACAGCTCTCCAAAATAATCTCTTTTGCTTATGTACCCACCAAAATGGGAATAGTAATAATATGCAAATTACAATAGCACCGCCCATACCATGTTCGCTCAATAATCTTGTATATTCGGTATGGGAAGCAATAGCCCTTACTCCGTAACGTGGTCGCAAATCTTTTGACATACCTGGACCTGCCCCAAACACTACATTTCCTTTAAATATTTCCCAGTCTGCTGTTGCTATATTAACTCTGCCTGATGTAATTGTATTTAAGGTTCTTTTTTTATCTCCGGCCAACGTACCTATAGTTTCGCCCTTGTAGCGAAGCAACAATTGATTTTTAGTCAATTCATTTACTTTTAAAAAAATGGTTGCACTTAACCCTCCGAATATGAACAGGACAAATGCGAACCTGAAAAATGCCCGTAAACTTGATAATGCAACAGGCAGAAAAGCAATAACGACACCTATTGCAGCAGCTATCATACCACCTCTCGAAAATGTAAGGAACCCTCTAAACAATAGAGCAATCACTAATGTATAATTCAACCATCTGATATTGAAGAATGGACGTTTTAATAATAACAATAACATCGTAAACACCATACCCATACCCAATATGGTAGATACCTGATTGCTACCAAAACCACCTGATGTTTTGAAGTTTGAACTGAGTGAGAAGTTTATTTTATCAAAGTCTGGTGTTTTGATGATAAGATATACCAATACAGGGATAATGGGCATCAGCCCGAATTGCAAAACACGGCAGAATTTATTTATCTCCCATCTTTCTCTTGATGCGAATATCAGCAAAAGTGCCATTTCGATAATGCCAAAAACATTTAGTACCCAAGCCTCCCAATCAAAACTGCTTAGCCCTACAATAATACTTGGTAATAATATCAGCAGCATTATCCCACCGGCATGATACAAGGGTCTTGCAGACTGTCTTTTGGCATGTTGTATCAATAGTAAGAAGATTGCAAATAACAGATAGTACTTACCTAACTCGTGCGGCACGAAAGCAGCCCTGCTCATGCGCACCCACACCTCTAATGCTGGCGATGCTACAATACCATACCATATCCACTTGCTATCGTTTACCAGCAATCCGTACACAGCATACAAAATAACCAACAACCAAACAACACTAACGAAGACTGGAACATAAACGGATAATGCGCCTGCTAATAACAAGCCAATCAACTGCACAACATTGATATGTGTATAGTAATATGTTGTGTAGTTAGTTGTCAACTAATATATGTTTGCGTAGCTTTTCAATATAGGCATCATACGTGAACATGGTGGCCATCTCGTGGGCGTGTAATGACATGGTTTGCAATTTCTGTCTATCGTCAAAAGATAGCTTCTTGAAAAAATCTGTAAATGATTCTATATAAGGATTCCACAAAAAACCGTTACTGTCATTAATATACTGACCTATAGCTGAAACATCTGAAACGATGGGTATACAACCAAAATTTGCCGCTTCTGCAATCACTTTCGGGAAACCTTCGGATTTACTCGGCAACAAAATGAAATCGCACTTTTTATATATTTCTATCAAACTATCGTGACTTAATGCACCATGTACTTTTACAGGTATTCCAGAAGTTGTTGCTTTTAAGGTTAGCTTGTCAAATTCAGGTCCATCTCCTGCAATTTCCAAGCTATCGAAGATGGTTTTATGTAGAAAGTTTTTTATTGCGTCAAGTATCTCATAAATCCCTTTTTCTGCATCAAGCCTACCGACAAAGCACAATTTAAGTGGCTTGCTAAATGTCCTCCTGTTTGTAATGGCTATACCTATTTGTCTTTCTTCGTTGGTGATACATGGATTCTCGAAACTTAGACAATGTACTGGCTGATTATTCCAGCTACCGTTGATGGTTACTTTTCTTTTTTGTAAACGGAGCAACATCCATTTTTGTAAGCGATATGATAGCGGTGGATTTTTCTGTACCCAATTGCCTGCATATTTATACCAACCTTTTTTCTTTGAAAAGAAACTAAGGTATGGAATTATATATAAGCCGATAGAAGTAGGAGCCCTGAACTGGAAAATATCAGCCTGTTTTAGCTCTCGATTAATAATTCTGAGATTTTGTATAGCTGTTGTAATAATAGACAACTTATTCAGTAAGCCTTTCCCGCCAAAAGGCTGTATGGGTACAAACCTGACATTAGCTTGATATGATAAGGCGCTAGGTGGTATATTTTTCTTATGCAAACATGCTATATGTACTACTTCGCCAAAAGCATCAGCCAACGCATTAAGCTCTTTTACAGTAGCACCCCATCCTACAACATTTCCGTTTGCATCACTATAATGTTCAGTATGAGAAATAACTAATATTCTCATAATAGTTGTTTAGCCAATAAACGCCAATCATGTTGCGATACCCATGCTTTACAATTTGCAGCTAGGGTACTTTTATCACTATTCAACAAATCTTCCATTGCGTTAAGTAGTGCATTAGCATTGTGTGGGTTTATTAATCTACCAGTTATGCCGTTTTGAATAGCATCTGCCAACCCTGTTCTTTCGCTACCAATAACAGGAATACCTGCTATATTTGCTTCTAATGCTGCAATTCCAAATCCTTCTACGTCACCGTTGGCTGCTAGCTCACTTAGCATACATAATACATCAACCGATTTATAAGTCCTCTTTATATCAGCATCATTCAGCTTTCCATGAAAAGTTACATTCTTCTGCAACCCTAACTCGTCAACCATAGATGCCAACTTTTTAATATCTCCTTTCCCTACTATATGGTAATGCACATCTGGATATTTTTGCTTCAATGTTGGCAGCGATTTAATAACATTATGTTGACCCTTGCGTTGTGTTATGCTGCCTACTGTTAATAGTTTTGGGCTACCTTGCCAAGCAAATGGTTGTACACTATCCATATCCTGCCATGTATTTATATCCAAGCCGTTTGGCAAAACACGTATCTCTCTTTTAATACCCGATTTTTCGATGAGTGACTTTGTGTAAGCCGAAACTGCATAACACACATCAGCAATTTGTAATGATTTCTTTGTAAACCACTTCGCCATGCTGCTACCCATATTCAATTCAGAACCATGAACAAAAGCGATAGTATGTATATCCTTACGCAATACAATTTTCAATAACCATCCCATCCATAATGAAAAACGTCCAGTGAGTATTATTTTGTCGTAATCTTTTTTTCCGCATGATTGAAGTATGGTTATCACACGATTTATGTAAGTAATTATACCATTGCGTTTTATTCTGTTAACTTGAATACCATTTGGTATGGTGGACAAAAAACTCTCTATCTCATCTTCTACTGCGTAATCTATGCTGCAAACTACAGTTACACAAACACCATTATGTAACAACCCTTTAGTCATACAATAAGCGTGCATACCTATACCACCTGGACCTGGTGGAAATTCTGAACTGATGATAAGATACTGCACGTTAATATTTGAGCAAACCTCTTTGCTTTAATTCATTATTGGCTTGCGAAAGATTGTAATTATACCTTTTAATAAACCCAGGTATTTTGTATGCAAAAACTAATAACCTCAATAGCTTTCTGAAAATACTACCATTTACTATCAACTGGTCAAAATATTTTATCCTTACAAACATGCTGAAGTGCTTTTTATCGAAATGCTTTTTTACAAGAAACAACTCTGAGCTTGTAGGTTCTGCAAAACGTGTAATGGAGTTTTTAGAGAGTCTGTTTGTAATAGCTCTTGCTTTGTGTGTTCGCAACCCACCCACAGATGCTCTGTGGTGATGTATAATAGCAGATGAATCAAATATCATTAATGCCCCATTTGCATGACAACGTAATGCAAGATCATAATCTGCGCGTATATTTCTATTGAAAAACATGTCCATGCAACCAGCTCTCTCTACCACATGACGCTTTGCTAATGTAATGGGGAATGTGTCAGACATGTAATAGTATGAATTAACCGGTTTTTCCGGCAAACCTATTTCTACTACGTTAGATGCTACTATATCTGCATCATAGTTTTGCGCTGTGCTAAGTAATTTTTCAATAAATCCGGATGTTATATTATCAGCATCATCACCAAGAAATAAAACATACTCCCCTTTTGCTTCTTTCAACAATTTATTCCAAGCAAGACACTGGCCCTTTTCTGATTGCGGAAAGTATTTTACAGATAGTTCAGCATACTTATCTGTTAAGATATCCTGTCGGTTTTCTATATCTGTCTGGTCTGTAATTAATACCTCTATTGGCTTTATTGTTTGTACAGACAGCTGTTCCAACTCATTATGCAGATAGCTATATCTATCTAAAGTAGGTGCCAATACAGATACTGTATTATACTCTGCTGGCATGTGCGTATCAGACGAATGAATAATAGGTTGTAGTTGTTTGTACTGTATATTTTGTATTGTAGTTAAATACTTCAGGTTTTGTATAATTCCTTTTTTGTTGCAAGCAACCCACCACTGCCATTTTTTCGGGAAGAATTGTTTTATAAATATCCATTCATCTATAGCTGGCACATTAACAGGCTTGGCAACAGTACGTACCAACCCAGAATGATGCCGCATAACAGCTCCTTGTTTTATCAATGCATAGCCTATGGCAATGCCAAGCATATGTGTGGATGTGTATTTATCCAACTGCAAATCACATACATATTGCAGCAACGCTCTTTTCATCAAGCAGGCATAAATACTCAACCTGAATGACGAACTTTCTATATCCAGGCTTGCATTTTTATTATATACCCAAGCGGGATTGATGTAATTGATAGCGTCCGGTAATCCTTGCATACCCATTTTCAATCCAGCATGCCATACATCAACATTTTTTTTTGTTAAGAGTCCAACTAAATCTTTATTAATAAGCCCATTATCCTCATGCCAAAATAATACCCATCCAGAAGTTGATTGTTTGCGTACAGAATCTAACACAATACAAATATCCGACACACTATCTGTAGCTGTAAACACTTTACCATATTCCCATCGCAAAGTGTTTCTAGTACCTATATATATCAAATCAACTCCTAACTGCATCAGATAATTGATGATAGAATGCAATAAAAGCAGTCATTTGTTTTTCTATGGTAAAATGCTGTTGTACTCTTGCTGCACCAGCATTACCCATCTCTGTTAAATGAGATTTGTTACTCCACAACATTTCAATTTTCTCTGCAATTGCCTGTTCATTCCATTTTGGCACAATATAGCCGGTTTCACCATCTGTAATATTTTCTGATAGTCCATCAGCGTCTGTACAAATTATTGGCAATGCCATAGCTTGCGCTTCCAGTACTGCATTTGAAAAGCCTTCAGAAATGGCAGGGTGTATAAAAATATGTGCTTGTGCTAATTCACTTTTAACCAACTCCCTATCTTGTTCACCAAGCAGTTTTACTTCGTTCTCTAAACCAGATTCTTTAATGATATACTCCAATGCTTGCCTATGATTACCTTCTCCAATTATTTTATACTCAAAAGAAATACCTTTTTGTTTCAACAATGCGATAGCCCTTATAGCGTATTCATAGCCCTTCTTCCAAACCAATCTACCAACACTTATCAATTGTAATTTATCAGTTTGTTTTATTTCATATGTTGGTGAAAAGAAACCCACATCAATACCCGGAGGTATCAGTGCTTCTGTTTTATTTGTTTTATATCCTCTTGCAATAGCTCTGTTTTTTAAATCTTGTCCTAAAAAATGAAACCCATCCATATTTTCCCAAACATCTTTATAATAGTTTTCATTATCTATACCCGCATAATTCAAATCATATCCCCTGAAACTAACACTCAATTTCGCATCTGTAAATGTACGTATGGCAACACCCTTTTTTGCTATTGTTCCAAATTCAAAATGAACAACGTCTGGCTGCACATATATTATGGGCAAGTAAGTAAGTGTATATTTTATCCTTTCTATTCTGCTGCCGTTACCATGCAAAATATACTTACGCATTACTTTTGAAGTAAAAAAGCAGCTAATCCATTGCAACATACTGGCTACGGCGTTACCCTTTGTATAACCGCTATGGATTCGCTTTTTATACTCTTGCGATAGCTTATTAGCACGTATAAAATTATTGATATTATTAACATCATCCCATATCAGTAGGTGTACCTTTAAATGCTCCGACAATTTGATAAATTTTGCCGCTAGAAAACCAGAATCCAACGGCATAGTATGCATCACTAATAATATTGTTGGCTTACTCCTCATTCGTCGAAAACTTTTTTCATAAATCTAGCCAATGTATGTAGCATAGATATTTTATATCCGTTTGATGCATTAGGGTAATCATATAAGTCATTCATTAATTCCCTGATAATGGTTTCAGGAACTATATCCAAAAATGGTTTGTTATGTAGCAATATTTCCTCTAATCCCTTTCTGCCTTCATCATTCAAGTAAAATAATTCCCAATTTCTTGTTATTTGTTTTTTCGCAGTGAGCAGTGATTGTGCTTTTTTTATAGCTCGGTATGCAATGTTTCTATTATTAAATTGCTGATAATTGTACAAATTACTATCATACTCCTGCCATTTAATTGCTGCTAATTTTGGATGATAGGCCTTCAAATAGTCTACCTGAAACTGCCTGTTCTTTAGTATATGTGTAGGTATAGCACTAAAAAAGTCAACTATTCTTTTATCATAAAAAGGCAATACTGGCATTACAACAGCCTGATACATTCTAATGCTGGGTATTGTCCATCTAAATGACCATTGGTCAGTCTTAAATATCTTCATTCTGTAGTCTGCATCTGCTATATGACGATAGTTATATGTCCAATTATTAAAATAGTTATTCAGAAAACTGTCATAGTTACCATAGTATGGTTTGCAAATATTTTCTAACAACCATTTACTACCTTTCTTGATAATTTTTTTATTAAAAAATGTCATTCCACCCATTTCACTCATTCCCATATCATCCATCCAAACATCGCCCCAATGCCCACCTATTACAACCTCAGCTCGTTCTTGTAGTGGTTGTAATACGCTCGCTTGCCTCGTTCCATCTATATACTGAAATAGCTCTACTGCATCTGTAATTGTATCAGCTTTGTGAAATAAGTATGGTGGAACTACATAACCGTTAAACTCAAAATCTGTTACTGCAGCTATTTTTGATGCAATCTTTGTTTCTTGAGAGCCTCGATTAAATCCGTATGAATAAGCCCATATTGATTTTGCAGTATTGTTTTTACTTAAAACACCTGCCAAGGTTCGTGAATCCAGTCCACCTGAAACTGGAATAGCTACTTTTTTACTGTCAGTTGTTGTGGCAAGTATAGATGCTAGTATTGCATGAAGCTCATCATATTGTTCACTTACTTTTCTATCAATGGGGTTATACTTCCATTCCCAATAGCGTTTATGGGCAATCATGTCAAGCCTCTCATCGAACACGTAATATGATGCAGGTTCTAAAACACTAATACCTTCAAGATAAGTGGTATTGCCCGGAAAAAAACCCATAGCCATAAAGCCGGTAATGCCTTCCCAATCAAGTTTTTTTGTAGTCGCCGATTTTGCAAGCCCTATATAATAGGTACTTATAGTATTTATTCCGTCTATCGAAGACCAATATGCTTGATAAGTACCTAGTCTATTTGTAAATACATGATACGTCTTTGTGTTTTTCTTATACACAAATAATATATAATGCCCTGCAGGTTCATCAAAAGATTTATTGTTGTCTATATAATCGATGCAACTTTCTAGTAGAGTGATGATTTTTGTATCATCATAAAAACTGCCAATCACTTTTATACAAACATCTTCGGTTGAATAGGTTTTTACATACTCATCATTTTGAGGTAGACTCAACCATGCAGCGGGCATTAAGCTATCTGCCAACCAATCCGCATTATCTAATCTACAATAAGCGGGTTTAAAAGTTTGATTACTTATCCATATATCATAAAACGCACTCACTTCTTTATACGCATCATTTTCTTATACACAGTTTCAAATGCTGCAGCCTCTATATCCAACGTATGCTCTTTAATTACCAAATTATACGCATTCTCAGCCATCGCCATTGAAAAATTTGGCTCATCTATGTACTTATGTATGCAGGCAGTCAATTCTTCCACATTGTTTGGCGCAAATAACAGCCCTGTTTCATTTGTTTGTATTAAATCTCTATTGCCCGCTACATTGCTGGCAATACAAGGTGTTTTAGTAGCCATAGCTTCTATCAGTGCCACGGGGCAACCTTCTTCATGAGCACCAATATTGGTAGTTGGCAGTATAAATGCATCACTTTCGTTCAGCAATGCACATACATCTTTTACAGGCCCAGCCATTATTACACGTTCTTTCAATCCGAGGCTATCTATCAGTGCATTTAACTCAGCTACGTATTCATCATCTCTTGCTGCACCAGCCAATATGGCATAGGCCAATGTGTTACTCATTGCCTTCACGAGCGTTAGCTGGTCTTTTACCCTTACTAATTGAGCAACACATGTAATAAGATATGCATCCTCTGGTATATTGTAATTAGCACGCAAACCATTATGTGTTTGTTTTTTAAACAACGAAATATCTACCCCGCCAGGTATATAGTGTGTCTTAGTCTTTAAATAGGGCGATGCAAAAAAAGCCCTGAACATGGTAGTATTTCGCGCGATAATTTGATTGGACAAAAAACTCTTTACTTTCCAAGCAGCTCTGTCCCAATTCATATTTTTTTTGACGTACACATACTTTGCTCCGGCAAATTTGGCTATCAATCCTTCAGAGTAATCTGAAGACCAATTGAATGACTGCCAAATATCAAACCTGTATTTTTTAAATATGCTGGCTAATTTTCTTGCAGCTCTCAATGTTGTAATTATACCTGCGGTATGATGCACAATAAAGTCATTCACAAGTACAACATATCTTTTTGCTATTGCTTCGTCGTACAACGCGCCACCTGCCTGCTGTACGCATATGTACGGTTCAAACAATTCTTTATCCAGCCGGTCAATAATATTCATCATCTCTCTACCACTACCTGCAGTAATGAAATTTGGAATAGTGAATAATATCCTGACTTTTTTTATCAATGTGTATGCTCAATTATACTTACAAGTTTATCTAATGGGTTGTGTATGAAATACTTCATAACCCATAGGAATGCGTTGTATCCCTTGTCAATCCTTTCTTCTTTGTTAGTTGCTGCAGATTGTATCGCAGAACATATTTCTTCGGGTGTCTTTGCATTATAACAGGGATACAATACAGGATAGGCATTGGCATAATAAGCATCTTCCCTATAAGTGATAACTGGTTTCTTCATCAACATGGCTTCTATTACAGTACCAAATGTTAAAAAACTATGTGCAAATTCACCACAACACACATCAGCTTGCTGTATTACGTACATCAATTCTTTACGATACATTTTAGGTAACCAATAAACATATTGTTCTATACCAAAGGACTGTATTAAATCTTTAGACGCCTGCACGTCTGTGCCGTATTCAATCATTACTAAGCAGGCGTTTGGTGAGTTGTTACCTTGTATATACTTTGCAAACCCTTCTATCAGATGATGAGTATTTTTACCAGTAAACCTGTTATGGTAGGTTGCCCATTCCTGTCTGCCATGATATAGTAATACAAATTCATGCTTATTTCTTATTTCATTTATTGCTTGTGCCTGTATACTATCAGGTACAAAACCATCAATTAGTGCTTCATATTCCGGATAATGAATAAACGGCATCGGTATGTTCAGATAAGTACCTTTACACTTCAGCAATGCCAATTCCTTTTCAAATGCATCATTAGTTGCATCAGCAAGTACATAATCGGCATTTGTAATAGCAGCACTTAAATACTTTGCCATTGTGCCATCTTTCATTTGCCTGTAGGTTGGTCTATCTCCATTACTCACAACAAGTGATTTCAACTTACTTAGCAAAGAATATGATTGTGGCAACTGTGCATATTTATATACATCTGAACCATAAGGATAATAGACGTTCATCTTAAATCCCGCTTTATAAGCAATAGCCGCTTCCTCTCCTTGTCCTATATAAAAATCAAAACCACTCAACACATGTCTTACTTCCTCTATATCTGCATTATGAAAGCCATTATCCAACCAATCTACTTTATGGCAATACGCTTCATATTCACTATCGTACGTATCTGCCGATGGTTGAAAATGTTCCATTGCTAATCTGTAATACAAATGTGCATCGTACCCGTCGTCCCTCAAGTACCTTGCAATTGCAAAGAAATTATTATTCATGTTGCCCACAAGGGCAATGCGTTTCATATGCCGAATACTTTATTAAAATAGGGTGATAGCTTGGGAAATGTATTAGCCATTGTAGCAGCTACATTGGACGCCTGTTTTTGCATAACCCATCTGAATGATAGTATATACAGTATTAAAAATAGTGATGTTACGAGAACTACTTGTAAGGTTGTATTTGCGCCTTGTAATAATATACCCATTACAAATACAATTACTCCAAGTATGGTGTTTACAAAGAAAAACGGGGCAATATCTTTATACCATCTAACAAATGGTTTAGCAACTACATCCATTACTTGTTTGATATTCCAGTTGATGAATAAAATCTTCACTGTAGTTACTGCAGTGGCTAATCCGCTTATACCAAACGTAGCCCCAACTGCCGAAGCAGCCACATGCACTGGACCATATACTGCCGTTACAATAAAGCTCTTTTTGTTTTGGTGAAATGAGTTCATTACACAACCATAAGAGCTTGACAGTGCTTTGAAAGCCGCAGCTATTATTAATATCTGCAATGGCAATACGGCCTCTAACCATTTTGTACCGTATAGTAACAAAACAATAGGCTTAGCTGCAATAAACATGATGGACAATATAGGCAATATGACAAACGAGAATGTTTTCAGAAAACTGATATAGTGTTTATAAAACACCTCTTTATCGTCCACATACTTAGGTAATACTGATGAAAGTACACTATTAGAAACCTGCACCAGTTGACCTGTAAACAGTTCTGCCAATTGAAAAGCCAAATTGTATACACCCAACTTATCTATGCCGACAAAGCGTGCCAGTATAAATTTATCTCCGTAATCTGTTATGCGAGTAAAAATTGTAGCTCCTATCAGGTGTTTAGTGAAATGATATATCTCTTTCCAACGATGAATATATATGTGCAGGCTTATTTTTAACCCAGTTTTTCTATACAACAAAAAAGTAAGAATTGGTTGAAAAATCAATGTAGGTATTATTAAACTGTAAACACCCCAACCTGCTAACACAGCAGCAATTTTTGCAAGTGGTACAAGAATGATAAAAGGTGCCTGTACACTTACTTGTTTATCAAATTGCAGATTTTTACTAAGCCACGTTTTAGGTATCGTTTGCAGTTGTGAAAAGATAAAAATGCCTGCAACTACAAAACCTATGTTTATTATTCTATCGTCTTTTTGCCATACAGACCATAGCGGTACAAATACCAAAAATAAAGCTGCTATGATTATGGTAATGACTATGTTAAACCAAAATGCGGCATTAAATATTTCGTCATCGTCTTGCTTTCTGTATGCTAAAAGAAACTCTGCTAACCCCGTTGTGCCGAATACAGAAATTAGATATAAAAGTACTTCTGTAATACTCACTAAACCAAAGTCGTAAGGACTTAATTCGCGCGCAAGAAATACCATGGCTAATAATCCCATGATTTTTTCCAGTACATTTCGCCATAAATAGCTTACTATACCTTTCCCGGCCTGTTTGGCAATACTCACACTACGTTTTTACAATAACAGAAACAGCTTCGGCAACTACCGAAGCTGTCATAAAATATCAATGAAAGAGTTATTGTTTAACAACAGTACCATTCAACAATAGATATTGTTCATTGCTTTCCGGACAGGTAGCTTTGCCGTCTTTGTCAAACAACAATTTATGCCCGTATTCACTCATCCACCCGGATTGTCTCGCTGGGTTGCCGATCATTAATGCATATGGCGGAACATCTTTTGTTATTACCGCACCAGCACCTATAAAAGCATAAGCACCTATATCATGGCCGCAAACTATTGTTGCATTAGCGCCTATGGTAGCACCTCTACCTACATGTGTCTTAGCGTACTGACTACGCCTGTTTACCGCGCTTCGCGGGTTGATGACGTTTGTGAATACACAAGATGGACCTAAAAAAACATCATCGTCGCAAGTAACGCCTGTGTAAAGCGATACATTGTTCTGAACCTTTACATTATTACCTAACACCACATTAGAGCTTATTACTACATTCTGTCCGATGTTACACCCATTGCCGATTTTGCAATCGGGCATGATGTGGGAAAAATGCCAGATTTTAGTGCCTTCACCTATCTCGCATCCATCATCAATTATAGCCGTGTGATGTGCAAAATAATTCATAGTACTATTACAAACGATAGTCAACTAATGATTTATCAAGACAACCTTTCACATCATATACGATACCGCCTTCATTCAGGTATGCCTTCCAATCTGTATCAATAAATTCATCGTGAGCAACAGCTAATACCACAGCATCGTACTTCCCGGATGGCTTATCATTAGTTGTATCAATACCGTATTCATATTTTACTTCCGCAGGATTTGCCCATGGGTCGTAAACTGTTAAGTTTATGTCGTAAGATTTCAGTTCAGCAACAATATCTACTACTCTTGTATTCCTTACATCCGGGCAGTTTTCTTTAAACGTAACACCAAGCATCAGAATGTTTGCATTCTTAATAGTAAGATTACGCTTTATCATCATTTTCACTACCTCGTTCGCAATATAGCCACCCATACCGTCATTCATCCTACGGCCTGCTAATATTATTTCGGGATTGTAACCTACTTCCTGTGCTTTCTGCGCGAGGTAGTACGGGTCAACACCAATACAGTGACCACCTACCAAGCCTGGCTTGAATTTTAAAAAGTTCCATTTTGTACCTGCAGCCTCTAACACATCATGTGTATCAATGCCCATGCGGTTAAATATTTTAGCTAACTCGTTTACAAAAGCTATGTTAATATCACGCTGAGCATTTTCAATTACCTTAGCGGCCTCTGCTACTTTTATACTACTAGCCTTATGCGTACCTGCAGTAATTATAGACGCATATAGTTTATCAACTTCTTCAGCAATTTCCAGTGTAGAGCCTGATGTTACTTTCTTGATTTTAGTTACAGTATGTTGTTTATCACCGGGATTAATACGTTCAGGAGAATAACCACAATAAAAATCTGTATTAAACTTCAATCCAGATACCCGTTCCAGTACAGGTACGCATTCTTCTTCTGTTACTCCTGGATAAACGGTGGATTCGTACACTACAACATCACCTTGCTTCAATACTTTACCTACTGTTTCGCTTGCTTTGTAAAGTGGTGTCAGGTCTGGGCGATTATATTTATCTACTGGCGTCGGTACTGTAACGATATAATAGTTACAATCAGCAATATCTTCCAGTTTGTTTGAGCACAACAACCCCTTATCCGTTGGCTTGCTTTGTACTATAACTTCTTTTAAGGCCTCTGTTTCCACTTCCAGTGTGTGGTCCTGATGACTTTGCAATTCTGAAATGCGTTTTGCATTAATGTCAAAACCTATTACTGCATGATGCTTTGCAAACTCTACTGCTAATGGCATCCCTACATACCCCAATCCTATTACCGCAATTCTCTGGTTAGACTGACTCATGATTTAGCTGTTAGTATATATTTATTTACGTTTGATAAACTTATTTATTTTAAATCCTGTTTGTGTTACCTCATCATCATAATAACCCGAACCATACTTGCCATAAGCATATTCGCTATTGCGCTTCATCTCTACATCGTTAACGACAAGCCCCATCCTCTTCATCTTACCCGATTTGTACAACACATCAGCTGATGCCAGTTGTTGCTTGAAGGTATAGCCCTGACGTAATAAATATATCGTAGCATCTGCATACGGGCTTAATAGCTGCGCATCCGTAACCAACCCAACAGGTGCAGTATCGAGTATGATGTAGTCGTACAATAATTTTAGTTCAGCAATCAATTGTTTTGTTTTGGGCAACATGATTAGTTCTGCTGGGTTAGGTGGTATAGGCCCTGATGGTATTACATCGAACCCGTCTGTAACCCCAGATGGCTGAATGATACTTTTAATATCCACCTTGCCAATGGCGTAGTTAGTAAATCCAGTTTGATTATTGAGATGGAGGTGTTGTGCTATTTTAGGTTTACGTAAATCCAGTTCTAATACTAGCACTTTTTTACCTGACAAAGCTATTGCGCTTGCCAAATTGATTGAAACAAAAGATTTACCCTCACCACTCATGCTCGATGTTATAAGTATTACTTTCTCATCTTCTTGTGTTAGTATGAATTGAATATTGGTGCGCAATGCTCTGAACTGCTCTGCTACAACTGTTTTACTTTCTTTGCGCACCACAACCGTTTGATTTTCTTGTGCTGTACCTATCTCTGCCAATATTGGTATAGATGTGCCTGCTTCAATATCAGATTTTGAAGACACTCTATTATTAAACAATTCTTTCACAACAATCCTTACACCCGGCACTACTAGCCCAATGACGAAAGCCATTAAGTACATACGCGATGGCTTGGGATATACAGGCGCACCTAAATTTCTTGCCGGATCTATAATCTTCAGATTAGATACCGTTGCAGATTTTGAGATAGCCGTTTCTTCCCGCTTCTTAAGCAAGAATAAGTATAACTCCTGCTTAATATGTTGCTGTCTTGAAAACTCAAGGTATTGCCTTTCCTTTGTTGGAACCTGCCTGATATCATTATCAATCATGCCTGCCCTCGAACGCAATTCATTCACTGTTACCTGATAGCCCCTTCTTAAAGATGCAATATAGTTTCTCATACCCAGCCTCAGATCTTCAAGCTGTGCATCTATGTTTCTTACCTGCGGGCTGTTTTCGGTGTATGTCATCATAAGCTTTTGCCTTTGCAGTTGCAGCGCGTTATAATCGCTTACTATAGTTACTAATGTCACATCTTCTCCTATCAAAGTAGCAGGCATTATTCGACGAATGTTATTATTGTCTTGCAAATATTTTTCCAGCGACTCTAACACACGTAATTGTATTTCTTTTTGTGTGAGTTCTTGTATATTAATACCCGTATTCTCCAATAACAACCTCGACTGCGCCTCAACATCCGTCAGTTTATTTACTTTTTTAAAATCCTCTATCAGCTTTTCTACATTACTCAATTCATTAGTAACAAGCCCCAACCTGTCTTCTATAAAGCTGATAGTGCCATTAGCAATTTCATTTTTATCGCTGATGTTCGATTGTTGATAAACAGCAATCAACTTTTCTAAAACTTCTTCCCCTCTTTCCGCTATCACATCTCTTATAGACAGATTAATAATGTTCACTTGTTTGTTAACCATTTCAACTACCAGCGAGCCGAGATAGCTATCTACCATTACATCTATAGGTGCTACTGTAACAAGAAATTCATCAACTCCTTTATAGGTGTTACCATTCGGTAATACAACATACCTGCTTTGCACCAGATTTACAGTGTCGCCTAAAGATGCTTTGACGGTTTTATCATCAAATTCAATTTGTACTGTATTCCCTTTCAGATTTACGGTGTATTCAGTATATAATGTTATACTACTATCTGGCTGTATAGCTACAAGGCGAAAAGGAGCATTCCTATATAAACTTGTATTCTTAACAGCACCCGGTATATAGTATTGTATGTGAAGGTCCATTTCCTCCACTACACGTTGCATCAATAACCTGCTCTTGAATATCTCTACTTCATTTTCTACATTACTTGCGGCCGGCGTCATGCCTAATTCTTCCAACAGAGCGCCATTTGCACCTTGCGTTTTTTCATTTTTTACCAGCACCCTTGCTTTAACAAGGTATTGTGGAGTCACATAACGCAAATAACCGAAGGCAAATAACAACGCTGTAAGTACACATATAAGTATAGATGGCCAATAGTCTGCAATACGCGACACCAGCTTTTCCAGATTTATGTTGCTTGTTTGCCTGCTATCAGCAAACATTGGTTCTATACTTTCTTGCATCAATGCGATACTCTAATCTTTAAAGATAATTATGCTATGTTAATAATTATAGTATGTTGCTTATAGAAGCGTTATTGATAACTAAGATTTTAAAATGCATAGGTATTTATTGGCAAGGTCTTCGCCCGCTTCTTGGTTAAACCATGCCTGCAGGCTTTCCCCTTTGCTTTGCAAGGTTTCTCTGCTTATACAATAGTCTGCTAATAAGGTACTGATACGTTTACTGTCATTCGTATTAAAAAAGGATGGCATTTGCATGCCTGTGCTATCTTCAAATGCAGCATCTGACATGTCTACATATTGAAAAAAAGGCACTCCTTTCGCCATAAATTCCCATCCTGTGCCCCCCCATATTGCACCACCAAACTCCCCACCGCCAAAGTGTACATGCTCCAATAACAGCATAATTTTCTTACGGCTCATTACTGGCAGCCACAACACTCTATCTGTAATTCCTAATTCATGTATCAGCGTTTTCGATTCTTCAACTGCATCACCATAACTAAACAAAACGAGTAAAGGGTTCATAGCAGAATTTTTCGCAAAATCTGCAAACCCTTTTATCAGTATATCATTTCGCTTTATCTGCCATGTACGGCTACCTTTAGGGAAATGTGATACATGGCTAAAAACAACAGGATAGTGTTGCTCAAATCTTTGAATAGTTGCCTGTAGAAAATCATCTTCCGTCTTAGCCTGCTCTTTGTTATAAATCATTAGCATAGGCAATGGTCGGGTTTTTACACCTATCTTTTCAGCTTTTACCATGCTTTCTTCGTCAATAGTGCCTACAAATTTGGTATTATGTTTCAACCCTTTTATCTGATAGTGTGCTTCAATTTTTTCTTTCAGATAGTGTATTGCTTTTGTTTTGGTAATCCGATATGTATACTCTATCCCCACACAATAGGGTGTAAACAAATCCAACATCATACCTGCCTTATGGAAGTAAGCCGGTGTAAAACCACAACCTATGTAATAATCATACCCGTCAAATTCCTTACGTATGTCTGTAGCAGACATTTTAAAATACTGTCCTAATGCTCCGCCATGTATTTTTGTCTGTTTGATAAACGGTTTCCATTTATCAAGTTCCCATGTATCATTTTCTGGCAGGAAATGGTCTATCTCATCGGCAAATAGCAACAATTCCGCATCCACACCTGCATCTCTCAAATAGCGCATCAGCGAAAAGAAATTATTATTCATATTACCTATAAGTGCAACCCGCATTACATCTTTGCAAAATTGGTCAATAGTTTCATACCAAATTTATGGCTCTTTTCAGGATGAAACTGTGCTCCGAATATATTATCACCGTTTGTAAGCATAGAGTCGAAATCATAGCCGTAGTGTGTACGTGCTATTACATATTTATCGTCTTCTGCTTTTGCATGATAAGAGTGCACAAAATAAAAGCGCGGTTCGGACGGCAAATCATCTACTAATGCGCAATGGTTTACAATATTTATTTCATTCCAACCCATATGCGGCACTTTCAGGTTAGTAGGTTGAGGGAAGTTGAACTTCACTGTTTTTGCAGGTATCCATCCAAGACCTTTCAACACACCTTCCTCGCTAGATTGTGTGAGTAATTGCATACCGAGGCAAATACCTAATACGGGCACTTTATCTTCCAATGCTTTTTTATTCAACACCGCTCTCATCCCGGCACCATCTATTTGTTGTACGGCAGCATCAAACGCACCAACACCGGGCAATAGTATTTTTTTTGCATTGGCAATCTTCTCCAAGTCGCCAGTTATCTCACAAGCAGCACCTATGCGTTTCAGCATATTTTGTACTGATGCAAGATTACCCATGCCATAGTTTACAATCGTTATCATCCCAATTGTTGCTTTTTCAGTTTCTCTATATCTAAAGGGAAACAATATTTCAGGTAAAAACTTTTAGGCACAAGACTCGATTTGTAGAGCATATAAAATAGCGGCCTCATACGTTCGAAGGTCTTCTTGTACGTTTTATATTCCCAAAAGAATTTTTTAGGCGCGCTCATTAGCGCATCATATTCTTCGTCACTCAGCTCTAATCTCTTTTTAAAAAATGGGATCAGATCCTCTTCGATATGAGGTGGTTTTGCATATTCTGCCAGCGCGTCTTCACGTTTCATATCTCCCGAACGTACCGCAGCCGAAAGACTATTATTACGTTGGTCCAACTCAAAGCGTTGCGGATGATACACACTGTGGTGAAATGCAGTCATCCTGTTTTCAAGATGATGACCACCGTAGTATTCCCAGTTATATTCTTTCTCCAGCATAGCGCGGGCTGCTGCTTTATTATAAGGTATGTACCAGAAAGGACGTATTTTTTTTATCTTCTTAAAAATTATCCATTTCAAAAATGCAGTCAATGGCATGTTCGGAAATGTTTTCATTTTCATAGTGCCAAAGCGACTGTGTATGTCGCTGATGTATTTACCATCTACATACATAATACCAAGCGGGGAAATACCTTCTGCTTTATATGAGTGTCCTTCTAACACATATTTGATGCCAAACTTACTAGCTGCCCGATACAGTACTTCTGCTAATGCAATATCAGTAGGTCCGTCCAGCTCAGGCACACCTGCTTTCAAAAATGCTTTAAAAATATCGTTCGATTCTTTGTTGTCAATCACATAAGTATCAAGGTCTACACTCAACTTACCCAATACCTTAAAAATGTTCTGTGTTGCAATGGCGGTATTCCATGTATTATCATAGTGAACGGCTAACGGACGCAATCCCCATTCTTTCACTGCCATATGCACCATATACGATGAATCTGTACCACCACTAACACCTATTACACAATCGTAAGGCTTGCCCTTGCCGTCCTTTTTTATCTGCTCTACTATTTCCAGAAAAGCATTTATACCGTCTTCTGTTCCTGTCTTATATTCATCCTGCAATTGATCCATTGTTTTGCAGTAATTGCATACACCTTGTTCATCAAACAGAATGTTCGGAACATTTTCATCGTATATACATCTACTGCAAATTTTCTTTTCTACCATGCTTAATAGTACTTTAATTCTGGTTTGCCGTTTTCGCCAATCAGTACGTCACCTATCTGCTGTGCAGGATTACCAGCCACTATTGCATAATCGCTTACTGGCTGATTCACGAAACTGTTCGCTGCTACTATGCAATGTTTACCAATCGTAACGCCATTTTGTATTATGCTTTGCGGCCCTATGAAACAATTATCTCCAATTGACACTGGGGCATATTCATATGGTTCTTTACCACCGCTCACTGCCCACCTCACTGTATTGTGTGTGTATATGTGTACACCTGCACTTATAGAACAGTTAGACCCTATAGACAAAACACCAATGCCATCTAATATTGTATATGGCCCTATCCAAGTATTATTACCAACCCGCACATCACCAAAAACCGTACAGCTGTCATATACACTTGTACCATCGCCAAAACCCAGATACTTTGCTTTTTCCCAACGATCTGTAAACAATTCATTCATTGGCAATACGCGGTTGTATTGCTTCTTCATAATGTTTCGCTTCACAGCAAACAGTCGTTTCAGTATAGTATTAATATACCTTTTCATTGTTAAGATAAATACGGCACCACCACTCAAAACTCAGGAACGACCAAAGTAACAAACGATGATTAATCTTCTTTTCTGTGTGTTCTTTTATAATAAACTCAATGTATGCCGGGTTAATAAAATCCGCGCTCACTGTTTTCTTGCCTAATAAAAGGTCTTTAATATATTGTGCATTCTCTCCACGATACCAGCTCTCGTCTGGTGCTGAGAATCCTTGTTTTTTTCTATTTATTATTTTTTCGGGTAAGAAGCTCATCATGGCTTTACGCAATACGTTCTTACCATCATCATACTCTTTATAAGCGCGCTTTTTCTCATTCAGGGTATCGTTCTCATTAACACGCTTCATCATCTCCAAATTTCCTAACTTATGCTTAACGGGAATTTTCATAGCCATATCCACAAGGTCGTTATCCATAAATGGAAAACGTTCTTCCAAACCGTTTGCCATAGACAGTTTATCGCCGACTAATAACAATCCGGGTAAAAAAGTTTTTATCTCGAAATACAAACTGTTTTCTATATGGTGTTCCGGAGTATCGTATTGCAGCTTATCGTTAAAAGTAAACACACGCTCAAAAACAGTACGTGGCTCTGCAATATCTATTTTGTTGTATGTATTAGCAGTAAACAATTTTTGTTTATCACCATCGGGTACTAAGCGTTGCCAGAAACTGTAATAATTATCAAAAAACGCTTTCTGGTCAAGCGATTGATATACACTATAATATCGCCAAGGATAGCCTCCGAACAATTCGTCCCCACCGGTACCCTGCAGACATACTTTTACAAACTTGGATGCAAGACGGCTGATGTAATAATTTGGATAACACATACCTACCCGCAAATCTTCCAGATGGTATATCACCCTAGGCAAAGACCAACTTAAATCACCCGCATTTATTACCTGCTCATAATGCTCTGTCTTAAAATAGTTCGCCATCAACTCTGCATCTCTGCGCTCATCATAGTTGGCTTCTACGCCTGTTACCTCGCTCATGTCAAAGCCTGCCGTAAAGGTCGTCAACCTTTCTGTATGCGATGCTGCTACTGCCGTTACCGAACCCGAATCCATACCACCACTCAGATAACTGCCAACCGGCACATCCGCTACCATCTGCCTATGTACAGATGTTTCGAATGCAGACTTTGTAAATTGTATAGCATCTTCAAAACTCATGCTATTATCAGCTTTTGTAAAGTCATAATCCCACCACGAATGGTGCTTTACATATGCGCTGTCTGCTTTTATTACTACAGTGTTTGCAGGTGGCAACATGGTTACTCCGTCAAACAATGTATTGTATGAAAATACATTCTGAAATGAGAAGTACTGGTTAAGTGCTGCGTAGTCAACACCAATTTTATAGTCTGGGTGTGTAATAATGGCTTTTATTTCTGAACCGAAAACTAGTGTCTTACCATTGAACCAATAATAAAGTGGCTTTATGCCAAATCTGTCACGGCTCATGTACAGGCATTGTTGTTTTTTATTCCATGCGGCAATGGCAAACATACCATTCAATCGCTGAAAAAAGTCAGCGCCATACGCACTCAAGCCTTCAGCTATTACTTCCGTATCTGTTCTTGAAATAAAAGAGTATCCCTGTTGTTGCAACTCTTCTCTCAGCTCCCTAAAGTTATAGATACAACCATTGAACACAATCACCCACTCATCGTTTTTAGATGCCATGGGTTGTGCACCGAGAGATGATGTATCAAGTATCGCCAACCTGCGGTGCGCAAGCCCTATTTGTCCGTCAACAAATACGCCATCACTGTCAGGTCCACGATGCGCAAGCACATCGGCCATACGTTGCACGTGTTGTTTTGCAACAGTTTCATGGTTCAGATTATATATTCCGGCTATGCCGCACATTATTGCAGTCCCTTCAGCAGTGACACGATATACCCATAATCTTCTGCTGTCATTTTATTGTGTAAAGGAATAGACATTGAGTATTCATTCGATGCATACGCACCAGGATAGTCTTGTGGTTTGATGCCGAATGTATTTGTATAATAACCCAGCATGTGTACGGCGTGTGTGCCAGGACGTGTGCTCACTCCCTGCTGTTGCAGGTACTCCATCAGCTCGTTACGGCTAATGGGTGCTTTGCTTTCGTCTATAAACAACACATATGATTGCCAACCATGTTTATACTTAGCATCGTACACCGGTGTACGTAGCCATTCAATGTCTTTCAGTTGTTCGTTATAGTAGTTTGCCCATTGTTGCCTTTCATTGATGAAAGTATCCAGCTTTTGTATCTGCACAACGCCCAAAGCTCCTTGCAAGTCTGTCATTCGGTAATTATAACCCACCATATCAAACTCCGGCAATATATAAGGGCGCGGACCTTTATGCCTTTGCTCTTCTGATATGGAGGCTCCGTGATTACGCAAGCAATTCAGTTTCTCCGCCAATAAATCGTCATTCGTTGTCAGCATACCACCCTCGCCTGTTGTTACAGATTTACGCGGATGAAAAGAAAAGCAACCAATATCGCCCAATGCACCAGCCGCTATACCGTTTAACGCTGCACCTGCCGCACAAGCACCGTCTTCTACTATTTTCAGTTCAGGTGCTATTTCTTTTATCTTATCTACATCTGCACACAAGCCAAACAAGTGTACAGGTATAATTGCTTTTGTCTTGGCAGTAATTTTAGAACGAAGCTGTGCGGTATCTATATTAAATGTTACAGGGTCTATATCAATAAACATAGGCGTAGCACCGCAATACATCACCGCATTAGCAGTAGATACCCACGTAAAGGCAGGCACTATAACCTCGTCCCCCGCCCCTACACCCAATGCTACTAATGCAAGGTGCAATGCAGTAGTACAGTTTGATACTGCCAGGGCATGTTTAACACCATGTCTTTCAGCAAACAGTTTTTCAAACTGCGCCACTTTAGGCCCCTGTGTTATCCATCCGCTGAAGATGGGTTCTTTCAGTGCTTCCCATTCTTCATGCCCCATGCTGGGTAGCGATATGGGTATATTTCTTTTTAGTGTGTCTGCCATGTGTTTGTTTATGCAGTTACCAAAACCTTGTCACGCCATTCTATCAACTTCATCAGTCCTTCTTCCAGTGAATATTTATATGTAAAACCAAGTTCGTTTTCCGCTTTTTCTTTAGAGCCTATCCTGTTTTGTACCAGTGCGCGCGCATCGTCTGCACTATATGGTTTGTATATCACTTCCAGATTCGATTCTTTCAGTTTCAATATTGTATCGCATAGCTGTCTGATGGTTGTCTGTACTTCTGTACCTACATTATAGAAACCATATTCCACATCGCTCAATACAGCCTGTACGTTGCACCTCGCCACATCTTCCACATAAATAAAGTCATACGCCTGAGAACCATCACCGTTGATGGTTGGCTGTTCATTCGCATCTATTTTATTCAGCATGATGGGCACTACACCGCTGTATACAGCGTGCTGGTCTTGCCCGGGTCCATACACATTCATATAACGCAAGCCTACAACTTTCAAACCATACCTGTCATTGAAAGCAGTACACATTGCCTCCCCCGATATTTTGGTAGCACCGTAAAAATTCTTGTTGTTAAACGGATGGCTTTCTGTCATAGGCACTTCCACCGCATCTCCATATACAGATGCGGAAGATGAATACACCAATTTCTTCACTTTATGTTTTACGCAGGCTTCCAGTACATTGAATGTGCCACCCACATTTACGTCAAACGCCGTGCGCGGAAAATCTTTACAATGCAACAACCACATTGCCGCCAGATGAAAAACATAATCCACACCTTCCATCGCTTTGTCTAATATATCCAACTCACGTATATCGCCACCAAACGGATAGACTGTGCAGCGAGGGTCTTGCAGGCAATCATTAATGTTCTCGTATTTACCACGTGTAAAGTTGTCATATATAATTACTTCTTTCACATCGTGTTTCAGCAACTCTCTTACCACAAAGCCGCCTATAAAGCCTGCTCCGCCAATGACTAATACTTTTGAATCTGTCAGTTTCATACTATTTACTTTGCGCTTGTTATAGACTGTACGGGTATTTGTGCTTTCATACTAAAGCCTAATGCTTTAATATGTATCACAGCCATATTGCCACGCACCTGTATCAGTTCTCCTTTGTTTTCTTTAAATGGCCCTTCCTTCACTTCCACTACTTCGCCGGGCTTATACTCAACAGTTATTTCCGCATTTTTATAATTCTCTAAAAAGTCTTTAATAGCCTGTATCTCTGCTTCTCTGACAACACCCGGCTTACCTACCCACCACAAAAAACGTACTGCACCTGCCGTCATCAACACTTTTACATTTTCTTCCTTGTAGTCGGTCATGTACACAAATATGTACGACTTAAAAACCGGCTCAGCTACTTTTTTCTTTCTGTCGCTCCACTGCCTTATTTCTTCACGCAACGGGCAATACACTTTTATGCCTTTCTGCTCCAAAAGCTTCGCAAGCTTTTTTTCATTTCTTGGTTTGGTATGTAATACGTACCACGGCATTCCTAATGCTTATTTATTCTCCCACAATAGCAGGTATTTTTCTTTGCCTGCTCCGTTCATACTATGCAGATAGCTATTCCACTCCTTACTATCATATGTCAAAAACCTTACTTTTCTATCTATTAATTTTTCTGCTTTGCTTACCATCTTCACAAGGTATTCTTTGTCTATGTCGCCTACTAATACTAAATCTATTATACCTGAGTCTTTGCCTTTTGCATAATCGCCTGTTAAATACAACCTTTCTACGTTACCCATCCTGTCTATTACTACTTCTATCACTCTGTCAATCCCTATATATTTCATCAATATGCTTCGTAAATCGCCAAACAACGGATGCCTGTCATTGGCTTTGTACATTTTTTTATTGCCCCTGCTTTCAGACAATATCATACCTGCATCTTCAAAGCGGTTCAATTCTACACGTATAGAGTTGGTGCTTTCGTCAAACTCATCCGCTAGGCCACGCAAGTAAGCAGTTGTACCAGGGTTTAAAAACAACCTGAGCAACAACTTTATCCTTGTACGGGATGATATTAATGTTTCCAGCATACCTAAGCGATACTATCTAAAGAACTTAGCCTGTAATGGCATGGCTTCGCCGTTGTCAGCCACAAGCTCAACACAAGAACGAGTAATAAAGTTACTCATTCCCGCATAAAACACAAGCCTCTCTGCACGTTTTTTCATTGTTTGTTAATCTGCATTAAGCCAAGTTGATGTATTTAACATCTTCCTGTGCTTTCAGGTAGTCTTCAGGTTTGCCGATGTCCAACCAATAACCGAGTATCGGGAATGAAACTATAGACTTACCATATTTTATTAGGCTGTCCATTAGGTCTGTTACATTATAAAACTCATTATCAGGCACTAAATTCAGCAACTCTCTTTTGATGATATAGATACCCGCATTGGAATAATAGGTGTATCGTGGTTTTTCTTTCAGTGAGTTCACAAAATTGTTACTGCTTACTTCCAGCACGCCATACGGAATATCTACCTGATAGCCTGTTGTAGCCACCGCCATGTCTGCACCACTGTTTTTAAAAGCGTTGTAAAATGCTTCATAATCTATCGTTGTCAGCAGGTCTGAGTTCATGACCAATATATGATCGTGCGATAAATGCCCGCACAGTTTCACCGAACCCATCGTACCCATCGGCTTGTCTTCAAATACATATTTTACAGACATGCCCTTGTTGCTGCCATCGCCAAAATAGCTGATGATGCTATCTGCCAGATAATTGACACTGATACAGATATTTTTAATACCGAACTTTTTAAGCCTGTCAATATTATGCTCCAGTATGGGCTTGTCGCCTACAGGCAGCATGGGCTTTGGTGTATGCTCTGTAAGCGGCATGAGCCTTTGTCCACGCCCGCCAGCCATTATCACCACATCTACTGGCAATATAGTTTGTACTTGCGTCAGGTTCAGCACACCTACTATCTTCATTGTCCTGTCAACAATGGGTATGACAAGAAAATTCCTTGCGCGTAACGTTGTTATATCCGTTTGGTAAAGCTCATCTTGGTAGATGAATAACGGATTAGGCTGTACATAATCTGCTATAGTATGATTGATAATGGTTAGCCCATTGATGAAACCTCTACGTAAGTCGCCGTCAGTCAGTGAGCCCATGAGTTTCATGTTTTCATCTGCGACAATCAGTATCGGGTCCAGTTTCAGATCTTCCAATTTAATGAAAGCATCTCTTACTGATTGATGGCCAAAGATGACGTGCCTTTCAATGTTGCGTGTCATTGTGTGTGTATTTATTTTTTGTCTTGTATACAATGGTTGTGCAGAACACAACCACAATAAGTCTGTATCAAAATCTTTGTGTATTTGATACAGTGTGTGTTTGCATTAAAGATAGTACCGGGTGGTACCTGCAACAAAATTTTCAGAAAGGAATAACAAGCAATAAACAATGTGATAACAAAACGTTTACAAGCCTTACCTGTAAACATTTTGCGTTAAGGCCTGTAGCTACTGGGTATATTCACTACCCTGTCTTCCAGCCACAATGCATTATCCAATAGGCCACACTGAGAATGCTGATACATGGGCAGTTTATTCATCAGCTTCCATATAGGGCGTGTCATTACTTTACTGTCGTTGGTAGCTTGCAGAAAAGCATCGCGCGCTGAAAGATCTTTTAGTATTATAGTATTGAGCCAGTAGTTTGCCTTACCATCTACGGCTTCAGTTACAAATTGTATATCCGTATCTGCGAAATGGCTTTTGTAAATGCCTGCCAGTTCACGTTTATTATCCAATATTGTTGGTAATTGCTCTAATTGCGCGCACGCTACAGCTGCATTGAGATTAGGCATACGGTAATTATAGCCTACCTCATCATGTACAAACTCATACGGGTGGGGTATCTTGGCAGTGGTAGATAAATGTTTGGCATATTGTGCCAGCTTTTCATTATTGGTAATGATGGCACCACCACCACCACACGTTACCGTTTTATTACCGTTAAAGCTGAAAGCAGCTACTAAACCAAAGTTGCCTGTATGCCTACCTTTATAGTATGTACCTAAAGACTCCGCTGCATCTTCTACAAGTGCTATATGATAGCGGTCGCATATTGCCGCTATCTCGTCTATTCTGCAAGGAAAGCCGAACGTATGCATAGGCACACATGCAGCAATACGCCTGCCTGTTGTTTTGTTGAAGCATATGCCATCTTTTATAGCGGCATTTGCAGTCAAAAAATCTTCCAGTGCTTTCGGCGATAAACCCATCGTGTCTTTATCAACATCTACAAAAACAGGTATGCCTTGTGCATGAGTAATAGCATTTGCTGTAGCAACAAACGTAAGCGGCTGTGTTATCACTTCTTCATCCCGCTGCACACCTGCTACAATCAGTGCCAAGTGCAAAGCAGTAGTACCATTGGTAGTGGCTATGGCATACTTAGCACCCGTTATCTCCTGCATCATTTCTTCAAAGCGATTTACATATGCGCCTACTGAAGAAACAAATGTAGAGTCAATCGTATCGAGCAAATACTTTTTTTCATTGCCTCCGAAATACGGTGCGTGCAATGGAACAAAAGCTTCCGGCTCTTTGAAAACGCCTCTAATAAACTGAATAGTATCGTTATACATTCTTGTATTTGTTATCGTCAGGATTTAAGATAAAACCGTCATCAAGCACTTTCTTTATTTGTGCTATACCATCGGGCACTTTGAATATGACTTCAAAACCAAGCCTGTTTTTTATCTTATCAAAATTCACCCGATAGTCGCGCGGATCTTCGTTTTTAGATACATATTTTATCTTGGCATCAGGTATAAACTTCTTCACTTCGTCTACAATCATTTTTTTCTGATAGTTTTCCGATGTGTCACCTACATTGAATACGTCAAAAGAAACCAGATCTGGCGTTGCTTCAAGAACAGTAACTACAGAACGCGCTAAGTCATAAACGTGGCAGTAGGGCCTCCAGAACTGTTCTCCGAATATCACCAACTCTCTGCCCAAAGCCAGTTCTTTAGCAAATTCATTCACTGTCAAATCAAAACGTGGGCGTAAAGACAAACCATATACGGTTGAAAAACGCAAACAGGTAGGCTTACAGTTATTGCTTTGTGGCTGCGAAAGCAGGTATTGCTCGACAGCTACTTTTGTTTCCGCATAGAGCGATACAGGTGCAGTTTCAGACTCTTCTGTTACGTATGCTTCGGGGTCGCTCATCTTACCATAGTTGCTACAAGTAGATGCAAACACAAATTTTGAAACGCCCATTTCATTGGCTATACTATAAAGCAGTTTACTACCTTCAAGGTTTGTTGTTTTTGCCAATTCCGGGTGTTTAGCACACGCGGGGTCTCCAACTATAGATGCCAAATGCGCTACACAATCAATGCCATGCATTGCAACACGGACATCCGCTTCATTACGTATATCTCCTTTCGTAAATTCAAAATTCGGCAGGTTCAGCAGGTCTATGATAGGCTCGCCGCCATACATCAGGTTGTCCATAACCCTTACCTGATAGCCCTTATCCAATAACTGTCTTGTGAGTACAGAACCGATATAACCGGCTCCGCCTGTTACCAATATCTTTTTAGACATAGTACGAATGTGTTTCTATTTTTTGTAAATATGGTTTTATGCCCAACAAATATAACTTCGGTCGGGTGCTACCAATAATATCAATGTGTCATTAACGCATTAAAAACAATGTGATAACAAAACGTTTACACTAAACGAAGAGATGAATTAAGGAATGGTGTGCGTTGCAATAAAGGCATCACACCACTTTGCAGCATAGCTTGCAGATTATCAGCATGTTTTACATGGTGCATATCCGTACCGCAATATTGATATAAGCCCGCAGCAAGTAAATCTTCTGCTGCACGCTTTACAGCACCTCCATAATATCCGAACAACGAAAGTACATTCAGTTGTAAGTAGCAACCTCTGTTACGCAATTCATTATACGCCTGCATATTGCCATGATAATAAGCGTATCGCTCGGGATGTGCCAATATTGGTTTATAGCCTTTTGCCTGTATCCTGAAAAGTATATCGTCAAACCTGATAGGCTCAAACATGAATGATATTTCTACCAGTACCTGATTATCAACAATCGGCATCAATTCACCGGCTTCAAGTAGTTGAATGAAGTGATCATCTATATAATACTCAGCCGCTGCCCGTATCGGGAAGTTAATATTGCGTTCATGCAATGCATGCTGCAAACTTTGTAGCCCTGCTTGTATATTATAGCTGTTATTGGGATAATGGTCGTATTTGATATGCGGTGTAGTAATAGCACTATGAAAGCCCATAGACTGCAGGCGTTGTATAAGCATAATGCTATCTTCTATCGTTTGCGCGCCATCATCTATGCCAGGTATCAGGTGAGAATGCATATCAGTACCTAAAAACGACCAATCTCCATAACCGCTAGGATTATGCGGTGCGTAATGAAGTCCTGAACTTTCTTTTTTCTTACCAAACAGCTTTGAAAACATATTTATACTACTCCTATCAGGTTGTAAATATAGCGCTATTTAGACTAATGCTATTATAGGCTTAAGCTCAAAAGCAATTATGTAGATACTGCACTGACTATATATAAATAGCCCCACCTTAGTTTCTTCAAGCCTACCTTCCCGTTTTCACTATACGTCATTATACAAGCTACCAACACAGGCCTAAACCACCTAAGGCATAATGATAGAGCACTAGTTAACTATTTATACAATAGCTGGCATCAATATTGGTATCAATATTACCCAAGGTATTACGTATGCTAATGCAAAAATGAAGCTAAATTTTTCATAGTGTTTGCTTTATTGCTTTCTCTTTTTTCAGCAACGCAAAACCACACAACATAGCCAAAAAACCAATCGCCCCTATAATAAACTGCATGAAAAATAACATCCTCGTCATCAGTATCTGTGTTATTATCCATATTATTATACCAAGCCCTGTTACCATAATACAATAGCTATAATGCCGCATCCTGTACAGTCCGCATACAGATGCAGCTATACTGCCTAAACCCAAAACCGTAAACAAAATAAAACCCGGTATATAATAATCACTGAAAGGACTGTGTTGCAAGTAAGACGATTGCAGACCGATGTTACTGCCACTTACGTCAAGCATCAATAACATTCCGCAATATGCAGCAACAAAACCATGTATTAATAATAAGAGAGAAATAAACAAACGCATACATACTACTATTTATGACAGCAACTTGCTTTCACTTGGTTTTGTTCTACTGTTACTTTAGGGCTCAGATAAGGAATTCCAAGATTCATACCACGCACAACAAATAATGAGCCGAACACAAACATAATAACAGGCACTAACTTTCTCACATGATTAAACCTTAAAAAGCCTGTCTTATTTTTTAGCAGTGTAATACCTACCATCATTGGCACGGTACCTAAACCAAAAGCATACATCAATATAGCAGCCTGTATAGCAGTAGGTGCAGTAACTGTTGATGACAATGCCATATACTCAAGGCCACACGGCAATAAGCCGTTCAGTAGTCCTGCCATAGTAAGGCTGAACAATGATGGATTACCGATAAATCGTCCTAATTGTATTTTTACAAAGCCTGCCCAGGGCAGCGATATTTTGATGGAATGGTTTGGAATAAATGAGATAAAACCTATTACCAACAATACAACCCCTAAAGCAATAGAAATATTCTGTTGCCATTGTGGTTGAAACAGATGTCTGAATGAATGCAACACAACTGCCATTGCAGCATATACACTTATACGTGCTATATGATACAGGGTAATACCCAACCACTTTTTAAACCCGCTCATCATTCCGAATGGCATCACCCAAACGATGGGTCCGCACATACCTGCGCAATGCAGACTACCTGTAAGCCCCATTAGCAAAGCCATTGAGAGTGTAAAGCTGCTCATACTATCGCAGATTAAGAGTTGTTTCCTGATAATATTTTTTACCGTCTGCTTCCCAGTTCAGTTTGATGGTGTAGTTAGTTGTTCGTAACTCGCTACGTTGCACCGTCATGCTATTATTAGCAGTATTAATATTGAATGTTTTATCCCAAGAAGCATTAACGGGTGAATAAAAATGCACATCCCCATTCAACACTTTGTCTGAAAATTCGTGTGGGAATTCTATAATTATATCTGTAGCATTCGCGTGTATAGAAACAGGGGCTGACAAAGAAGCCTGGTTCTTGCCGGCATCTATTACTTGCTGATATTTTATTTCTTGTCCGTAATAGTCAGGTGTTACAAGGTCAAAATCTTGCCGCATACTGCCAGCTACCAGCATTACTATTAAAACAACAAACCCTCCGTATAAAAGTGCAATCTTAGCACCCCAGTTTATTTTTAATACACTCATAATCAATAATATTTAGTTCGCTCCGAATGGTCCTAAAAATGATGTGCTGACTGTGCTTATTTTTTTACCGTTTTCATACACACCTATTTTCAGTTTTGTCTTGCGTTTATTAACGTACTTTTTATCTATATAAATGAACATGGAACCTGCAGCCGCACTTTCTTTGGGCACTTTAAGGTTATCCTCACCCACCAGTTTGATACTGCCTTCAAAATCTTCTGGCTTCAGTTCCAGCACCTTGTTATAGTATGTTTTATTCAGAAACTTATAGTTGTATAGATTACTCAACTGATTATTTGGCTGTTCCTGATATAATTGTCCCGGTGTGCGAAGAATAGTAATGCCAACATCGGTACGTGTTACTAATAAGAAAACCTCTACAACCAGCAACAGTATCATTACGGCTGTATATGCTTTCATCCTGCCTGTAAATCTGTACGGCTGCTTGGTACTTACATTATTTTCTGAAGCGTAGCGTATCAAGCCCTTTGGCAGATTCACAGCTTCCATCATTTTATCACAAGCATCTATACATGCCGTACAGTTGGTACATTCCAGCTGTGTGCCATGCCTTATATCTATACCTGTAGGACATACACGCACACATTGGTTACAATCTATACAATCACCTATTGAACGTTCTTCATTCTTTTTGAATTTACCACGAGGCTCGCCGCGTACATGGTCGTATGTTACAACTATTGAGTTTTTATCAAGCAATACGCCTTGCATACGTCCGTAAGGGCAAACAACCGTACAAATCTGTTCGCGCATCCAAGAATACACAAAGAAGAAAAGTGTGGTAAATATGACGATGGCTACAAACCCTCCAAAATGTTTGCTTAAAGGCTCTGATATGATAGTTCGCAACTCGTCAATACCTATTATATAAGCAAGAAATGTATTGGCAATTAAAAAGCTGATAGCCCAGAAAACTATCCACTTCATCATTTTTTTAAAAATCTTATCTCCGTCCCATTTTCTGTTTTTCAATATCCGTTGTTCAGCCGCATCTCCCTCTATCCAGTATTCTATTTTACGGAAAACAAGCTCCATAAATATGGTTTGCGGGCATACCCATCCGCAAAATATTCGCCCGAAAACAACTGTGAATAAGGCTATGAATATGATAAATATGATCATCCCCAAACCGAAAATGAAAAAATCCTGTGGCCAAAATATCTGACCAAACAGGATAAATTTTCTTTCCAATACGTTAATGAGAAATAACGGGTGTCCCTGGTATTTTATAAACGGCAGAGAAAACAATATCAACAGATAAAAAACACTGAGCAAAGTGCGGGCGTTGTATAATTTCCCTTTAGGTTTTTGAGGAAATATCCAAATCCGTTTACCCTCTTTATCTACAGTCGCAACCTTATCCCTGAACGATGCCGTATCAGTGCCGCTCATCTTATTTTGTTTTAGTTAGTTTGCCTCATTACTTACTTGCTACTTTTGCACTATCTGCAGCGGGTGCAGCAGTGCTATCTGTTGGTGTACTCGCTTCTATATACAATTCGCCCTGCTTGTCTTTAGGTGCTGCTGGTTTAGTTCCTTGCAACGATTTTACATAACTGGTTATCTGTGCTATCTGATTGGGCGAGTAATCATCTTTCCAACTCTTCATACCCTTGTCAGGATATCCGTATTTAATTGTTTTGAAAATGTCTTTAACACTACCGCCGTGCAACCAATAATCATCTGTCAGGTTAGGGCCTACACCGCCGCCCCCGTCTTTGGCATGGCAGGCTGCGCATACCTGATCAAAAATAGTTGCTCCGGCAGCTATGCCATCAGCACCCAACATCTTCACTGTGTTTTCATCTACATTATTAGCACTCTTGGCCAGGTATTCGGCTTTCGCTTCTTCGCCTGCCTGCATTTCAGCTACAAACTCATCATGAGAACTCGGACCATTACCACCCGCATGATAATACCACATATAAATAAAGCCTACTACTATCGTTACATAAAAACCATATTTCCACCATGGCGGCAAGCTGTTGTCCAATTCTTTAATACCATCATAATTGTGGTCTAATAATATATCTGCTTCTTTTTCTAAAGGCACTACTTTATTGAACCTATCCCAGAAGTTTACTTTCACTATCTCTTTAGCTACTGCAGCCTTAGCAGGGTCATTACTAATGAGGCGTACCATAGTACGAACAAGAAATGCCAATGATATAACAACCAGCAATTGCAGTGCAATAATACTTATCAATGTATAAAAATGAACTGCAGGTATACCGCTTATGAAAGCGGGTGCCTGAGATGCAGTCTCGGCTACCTGTGCATTTGCTGCAAATGAACCAACAGTTGCTGCTATCAACAGCAACAATGTTTTTGCTATACCACTTTTCTTTTCATCGCGCATCTTATCGCGATATACGAATGCTAATTGCCTGAGTGTATTGCCCAATACCAGTATGGCAAACAGCAATACCAGGGAAATACATACAAGTCCTATCAGGATGGCGTTGAATGAATTGCCTTCAGCTGCAGGCTGTGCTGCACTATCAGCTGCTATGGCCAGCATGGGAGTAGCAACAGACAACATTGCAAGAGAGATGTATTTATTAAAACCTATGCGCATGATTGTGCGTTTTATATTATTAATTATTGTCGTTATCGTTTCCCAATGGAATGTTTTTTATCGTATTGATATAGCTCTTCTTAGCTTTGAAGGCCCACAATGCCAGCAAAGTGAAAAACACGAAGAAGATGAACAGCGATATCATAGGGTAAATACCTACTCCTGTTATACTTTCTAAATAATGCCTGAATTTCATTGTCGTTCTTTTTTACAGGATTAATAATTAGTTAGATGCTGCTGTTTTCTGCTCCAGTTTAATATCTGTACCTACGCGCTGTAAATACGCTATCAGTGCTATGATTTCTTTATTGCTCTTAGCCTGTATATTATCTTTTGCCAAATTGCCACGTATTTGTTCAGCTTGCTTCATCAGGTCAACATTCGCTTTTCCCGCATACCCTTCTTCATATGGCACACCAAGCGTTTGCATAGCCTTAATTTTTGCAGGTGTTATGGCTGTATCTATGTCATTTTCAAACAACCAAGGATAAGCAGGCATGATAGAGCCGGGAGACATACTATTTGGCTCATACATATGGTTGAAGTGCCAACTGTCAGGGTATTTGCCACCAACACGTGCTAAATCCGGCCCTGTACGTTTACTACCCCATTGGAAAGGATGGTCGTACACAAACTCGCCGGCTTTCGAGTATTCACCATAACGCGCTACTTCACTACGGAACGGACGTATCATCTGACTATGGCATGTGTAACAACCCTCTCGTACATATATATCACGTCCTTGCAACTCAAGCGGAGTATATGGTTTTACACTGCTTATCGTTGGCACGTTCGATTTTATCATGAATGTTGGTATAATTTCTATCAACCCCCCAATCGCAACAAGTACCAAACTGAATACCATCATCTGCACAGGGCGGCGTTCTATCCAACGGTGCCAGTGGTGGCTGCCGTGCTCTTCATATACTTTTGATAATGGTGCTGCTTCTGCTGCTTCTTCATCTACTGCCTTACCGCTACGGATGGTTTTTACCAGGTTATATGTCATCATCACAGCACCTACCAAGTAAAGCACACCACCTATACCGCGCATCATGTAGAAGGGACGCATCTGTGTTACCGTTTCCATAAACTGGTATTTCAATTGACCTTCTGCAGTAAATTCTTTCCAAGCCAGTGCTTGCATAAAGCCTGCCCAATACATTGGCACAGCATATATTACTATACCTAGTGTACCTATCCAGAAGTGCCAGTTGGCCATTTTCTGAGAGTATAGGTTTGTTCTGAATATTTTGGGAATCAGCCAGTAGAGTACACCGAATGTCAAAAAGCCGTTCCAGCCCAACGCGCCAACGTGTACGTGTGCAATGGTCCAGTCTGTAAAGTGGCTGATAGCGTTTACTGTTTTTACACTCAACATCGGCCCTTCAAACGTAGCCATACCATAAGCCGTAACAGCCACCACTAAAAACTTCAACACTACATCTTCACGTACTTTATCCCAAGCTCCGCGTAGTGTCAGCAAGCCGTTCAGCATACCACCCCACGATGGTGCAATAAGCATTACAGAAAATACCATACCAAGTGATTGTGCCCAGTCTGGCAAAGCTGTATATAACAAGTGGTGAGGGCCAGCCCATATGTAGATGAATATCAATGCCCAAAAGTGTATAATAGATAACCTGTAAGAATACACGGGTCGATTAGCGATTTTGGGCAGGAAGTAGTACATGATACCCAAGTAAGGTGTAGTCAGGAAGAACGCTACCGCGTTATGCCCGTACCACCATTGTATAAGCGCGTCCTGTACACCTGCATACCAGCTATACGATTTCATGAAGCTGAATGGTATCTCCCAAGAATTAACAATGTGCAACATAGCTACTGTTACAAACGTGGCTATATAAAACCAGATGGCGACATACAGGTGGCGTTCGCGACGTTTGATGATTGTACCAAACATATTTACACCAAATACTACCCATACTAATGTTATCAGTATATCAATAGGCCATTCCAGTTCAGCGTATTCTTTACCAGTTGTATAACCTGCCAGCAATGACACTGCAGCTAATACTATGATGAGTTGCCAGCCCCAAAAATGCAGCTTACTGAAGAAATCACTGAACATGCGTGCTTTACACAGCCTTTGCAGCGAATAATAAACACCCATGAATATGCCATTGCCCACAAACGCGAATATCACAGCGTTTGTGTGCACTGGCCTTACCCGGCCAAATGTAGTTTCGGCAGTATTTAGGTTGAGAACAGGGAATACCAGTTGAAATGCAGCAAGTACCCCCACCAGCATGCCCACCAGCCCCCAAAGGATTGTAGCGTAAGCAAACCATTTTACGATTTTATTATCGTAAAAGAATTTGTCTGTTTGCAGTGTATTGTTCATGTATTATGTTGTTTAGAAAGTTGTTGTTATAAGCTTAGTTTATTTTCAATTCGTCATCTTGCAGCATACGTATAGCAGCACCTTGTTTGTCCTCAAACTGGTTGGAGCGTACACTCCAGATAAATGCTATCAGGAAAAATGCGGCAACTGTTATGCTTGCCAGTATTAAGAGATAAAGTGCACTCATTTAGATAGTTGAGTTTGATAATCCAAAACTACCATCGTGCCTTCCGCAATGCTATGACAATACTCAAACCGAAACATGATTGTTATCATGTTTTTGCAAACCAGTGTTTATGCTTTCAATGAAAGACCAGCCCTTTTTGCAACAAGACTGCCCAAACCTGTTGTTATCAATACTATACTCAGTGTACTGACAGGCATCAAAATGGCAGCTATCATCGGGTTCATTTTGCCTTGCATAGATATGCTCAGCCCGATGATGTTATAAAGAATGGATACAATAAAACTAAAGTATATAATGTATTTGCCCGAATGAGCTAATTGCAACAAAGCGGGAAATTTAGCAAACTTACCAGCATCCAGTATAGCATCGCAAGACGGCGTGAAATTATTTATATCATCTGCCAGTGTAATGCCTACATTACTTTGTTGTAAAGCACCTGCATCATTCAATCCATCGCCTACCATCAGTACTTTGCGCCCTCGGTCTTGCAACTTTTTTATATAATGCAGCTTATCAAGCGGTTTTTGTTCAAATAATAACTTACTGCTTTGCCCGAAGAGTGTTTGTAACTGCTCGCGTTGTCTGTCATTATCTCCAGAAAGCAATGACAGTCCGTAACGCTTGTGCAATTGGGGTATCAGTTTGGCTACCTCTTGTCTCAATTCAGTGGTTATATAAAACGCTGTTACCTTATCATTGATGCGTATATATAAAGCGGGTTTATTGCTGTCGCTCTCAACTGTTACGCCCGTAAATGCTGCTGACCCAATCTGTATGGTATTATTGCCAATTGTCGCATACAAGCCTTTACCTATGTGTTCTTCCCATGTGTATATCTCAACAGTCGGGAATGCCCCCAAGTACTTTACCAACGCTTTGCTGTAGGGGTGCTTACTATGCGATGCAATATTATATACCCATGCTTTCTCCGTTTCTGTAAGTTGGTGTCCTGTTGTATGAAACTGTTTACTGCCTTGTGTCAGCGTGCCTGTCTTATCAAACACAATATGTGTAGTATCGCCTATCTGTTCTATTACTGTTGCGTCGCGCAGATATAGTCCATTATTGCTTAGTAGCCTTAAAAGATTGCCGTTTGTATACGTTGCTGCCAGCAACAAAGCGCAAGGGCAAGCCACTATCAGCATGGCCGATACACTAGGCAATATTTTTGACGGGTCGTTTGCCCACCAATACAAAGTAGTAACCGCAGCCAGTACAAACAGCACAATTGTAAAGTACTTGCTCATCACATGTATCATGCTTTCACGATTGTTCTTCTCTGCTTTATTCTTTGCAAAAGAATGGTGATTCCAAAGTGATGTCAGGTAGCTGCCTGCTACAGGCTTTACTACTTGTATGGTTATCTTCTCTCCTACTTGCTTTCCACCTGCATATACTTGCTTTCCTTCTTCTACCAACACTGGTTCACTTTCACCTGTTACAAAGCTGTAATCAATACGCGCATTCCCTTTTATCAGTACGGCATCTGCAGGTATTATCTCATCATTATGCAGCTCTACAACATCTTTCTCTTGTAGGTCTTGAAGGTTTTTTGATATCGTGCCGTCTTTGGTTAACACATTCACAGCTATCGGAAAATATGATTTATAATCTCTGTGAAACGACATTGATTTATATGCACGCTCCTGTACCACGCGCCCCACCAGCATGAAGAATACAATACCGCTCATGCTATCCAGATAGCCACTACCTGTATTGGTAGCAATCTCGTACACGCTTCTTGCAAACGTGATTATCAGCGCCAATACTATCGGCGCATCAATATTTAATATTTTTTGTTTTAACCCGGCCCAGGCTGAGGCGAAAAATTCTGACGCGCTATAAAAAAACACGGGCAACGCAAGCACTAGATTCAGTACCCTGAACAGAAAAGCGTACTCATGCTCTATCCCTTTATCCAACGACAGATATTCAGGAAAGCTCATCAACATGATATTGCCAAAACAAAAGCCTGCAACACCTAGTTTGTATATCAGTTGCTTATTATGGTTCTTGGTTTTGCTCTGCGTAGCATCGTCCAGGCTTATGTATGGCTCATAGCCTATTGTTGTCAGCAACTCTACTATTCTTCGCAGGGTAATTATATCTTTCTTAAACCGGATCGTTACTTCTTTGCTCGTAAAATTCAGCCTGCTTTCTGTTATACCGGTAGCCAATTTATTCATGTGCTCCAGCAACCACATACACGATGCGCAATGCACACCGGGTATATAGAGCGTTACCATTGTATTATTACCATCTGTAAACTTGTATAGCTTCGATGCTATTTCCTCATTATCCAAATAGGCAAACTTATCAGCTCTTGTTGGTTTAATTTGAGTAAGCCCGGGGTGAGATTGCAGTTTGTAGTAATCGCATAGCCCATTATCGTTTAGTATTTCATATACAAGTTTACAGCCCTCACAGCAAAATACTTTTTCTTCAATGGCTATGCTGTCTGTTATGCAATCTGTTCCGCAATGGTAACACGCGGTAGATTTATGCACAACAGGTTTGCTGATGATAATAGTATTTCTTTCTGTATCAATTGTAGGCATGTATGTTCTTTTGCGCTTCCATTATCTTAGGTATCAAGCTGGCTTCTTCCAGGTAAAATAATTCCGTTAACGCTGTGTCAATCAGCATCATTTCGTTGCGCAATGTCTTGTACTGTGAAGGATAATCGACATCGGTATACAATGGCAACGCCACCGTATGCAGCCTGAACAGGATTTCTTTTATTTTATGATGAGATTCCTTCAAACCTATTAATTGGCTGCTGTGTTTTACATGGCACCCACCCTCGCAAGTACTGCAATCATGTCCGCTTGTTTCTTTTGAATGTAGCTCTTGTGCATATGGCAATAACATTCCGATACGCTGCATTACTAGTTCGTTTACTTGCGATAACAGTTTTTTGCTAAGGCTCAGATATAACAACGTGGACTGCTGTGGCTCCATACCCTCCAGCTCGTCTATCAGCAATTCTGCCGTTTGACACAAAGTGCTGAGTACACTGTAATAATCCTTATCTAATTTATTGACAAGATTGTGGAGGTCGTTGTGCCTGTATTGTGAGAAAAGAATCTTAGCCATAATTCACCTTTCTACGAAGGTAAATTGACATAGAGGCGGATAATATGATACTGGCTATGCTAAAACATGATTTTTGTCATGTTTTAGCAAGTACGTTTCGGACTTAGTATAAAACATTCGCTGTTTTTATCAGCTTGTTCATATCCAGTATCTTAATTTTTTTGCCGATGAACTCAACGATTTTATCGTTCTTGAATTCTGACAACAAACGGATGGCCGTTTCGGTAGCAGTACCCACCAGATTGGCAATATCTTCCCTACTCAATACTACGTTGATAGTTGCGCCATCTTCTTCAAAGCCATAGGTTTCTTTTAAAAACAATAATGCTTCGGCAGTGCGTTCACGTACTGGTTTTTGGGCAAGATCTGTAATGGTATTAACAGCCCTGCGCAACTCAGTAGCTAATAGTTTGATGATTTCTAAAGATAGCCCGTGGCTGGTTTTCAGTACCTGAAAAAATGTATCTCTCGGCACATAGCATACTTTTGTATCATCCAGTGCAATGGCTGTTGCATTATATTTTTCGGAACTAAGCAATGCCCTATAACCCAACACATCCCCTTCTTTGGCAAGGTGTACTATCTGGTCTTTACCATCTTGCCCGCTGTGAGATATTTTTACTTTGCCCTCGTTTACGCAATATATACCAAGTGGGTGCCCGCCTTCATTGAATATGATTTGTCCTTTTTTGAAAGACATGCACGACTTACTTTCGTTAAACAGGGCAAGTTCATCCATTGCCAAATGGCAAAATATAGACTTGTGTCGTGAACCACAGGTTTCGCAAGCCTCACTGAATCCGCCTTTTTGCTTATCTGCCAAGACTATAGTTTTAGTACTACAAAGCTAAAACTTTATCACATTATGGCAAGCATTCCTATCTTATTATAGCATTGTAACCGGCTGTTGGTATTGTGAAATATTAAACCTGCCGCTAGATTTTAATGCCTTAAAACCACTTTTTACATTTATTAGATTTGTAAAACCCCTTGACATCATGATAGATATAAATATTACTGAACGATAACCTGCTGCACAGTGCACATAATAAGTGGTATCTGGGTCTATCCTACCCATCTCGGTATTTATATTGTCTAATGGCAGATTTTCTGCGCCTATTATGTGTTCAGTGTCATATTCGCTCTTTTTACGTACATCCAATAGCATAATGGTCGGGTGTTCTTCCAGTCCGTCTGCAAGTTCATCTGCAGTAATAGATTGTATTGTGTTCAGTGTTTTTTTCGCAGCCTGCCATGCAGCTATACCATCTTGTAAATAACCAAGGCAGTTATCATAACCAACCCTTGCCAATCTGGTTACTACTTCTTGCTCTCTGCCCGCATCTGCAATGAATACGATAGGTTGTTTTATATCTGTAATTAAAGCCCCTACCCAAGGCGCGAAGCTGCCATCCAAACCAATATTAATAGACCCTGGTATAAAGCCATTTACAAAGTCTGCTTCATTACGTGTATCCAATATCAATGCATTGGCTTCTGCTATGGCTGCCTCAAATGCAGCTACTGACAAGGGCTGTGTGCCTTGTTGTAATACATCGCTGATGTTTGCATAACCGGTTTTATTCATCATCACGTTGAAAGGGAAGTATTGAGGGGGTGCTACCAATCCTGTAGTTACTTCTTTTACAAATTCTTCTTTGGTCATGTCTGTGCGCAATGCATAGTTGGTAGCTTTTTGATGTCCCAGTGTGTCTTGTGTGGCATTGCTCATATTTTTGCCGCATGCACTGCCTGCGCCATGTGCAGGGTACACGATTACGTCATCTGCCAATAGCATTACCTTAGTACGCAATGATGTATAGAGCAGCCCTGCCAGTTCTTCTTGTGTCATATTAGCGGCTTTCTGTGCCAGATCAGGCCTTCCCACATCACCTAAAAACAATGTATCCCCGGAAAATAATGCAATGTCTTTACCTTTTTCATTTTTCAGCAGGTAACAACAACTCTCCATTGTATGCCCGGGTGTATGCAATACCTGAAAGGCAACATCACCTACTACAAACATTTCTCCATCCTTTGCTACATATGCATCAAACGCCGGTTGTGCTGTCGGTCCATATACAATAGTTGCACCGGTTGCTTTTGCAAGGTCAATATGTCCCGAGACAAAGTCTGCATGAAAATGTGTTTCAAACACATACTTAATAGATACTCCATCTTTTCTTGCACGCTCTATATATGGCTGTATCTCTCTGAGCGGGTCTATTATCGCCGCTTCATTGCCCGATGTAATATAGTACGCACCTTGTGCAAGGCATCCTGTATATATCTGCTCAATTTTCATAAACGTAGTTTTAGACCATACAAAAGTATTATGGCACTCTAGCTCAAAACATGATTTATATCAGTTTGGCGTATGATTGTTGTTAGAACGCATGGTCTTATGCTTTCATAAGCTAACTTTGCGCCGCTTAATAAAAACAGATGGTATGAAAACGAAGTATTGGAAAAAACTATCTCATGCAGAACAGGATGCTCGCATCACCGAAGCACTGAATCAGAATATAGACTACAAACAAAAAATATCCTTAGGCATACCCGCATCCCGCCTCGATGCTACTGTTTTTTATGAGCAGGCTCCTTTTCTTAAAGACGCGCCACTACTACGCACGTACGTGCAAAACCCAAACCACATAGGCTGCCACACATTGGGCGACTCGGAAGATTTCTTCAAAGGCACACAACAATTAGAGCGGGAAGTGATAGAACTACTGGCTGTTGATGTACTGAAAGCAAAAACCCATACTTGCGATGGCTACGTGGCAGCAGGCGGTACAGAAGCTAACATACAAGCCGCATGGATATACCGCAATTACTTCGAGCAAGAACACAATGCCAAGTACAATGAAATTGCCTTACTTGGCTCTGACGATACGCACTATTCTATAGCCAAAGCATCCAACCTGCTGCACCTGCAGTGGTATAGCGTACCTGTTGAAGATAATACACGTGAGATAATACCTGCCGAATTGGAAAATGTAATTGAACAGGCAAAGGCAGATGGCATCAAATATTTCATCATCATATCCAACATGGCAACCACCATGTTTGGCAGTGTTGACAATCCCGATGTATATGTGGCTGCTATGCAAAAACACAACATCCCGTTCAGGTTACATCTCGATGGTGCATTCGGAGGTTTTATTTATCCTACCGCACACCCCGAATCACTTGTCAATTTTTCTAACCCATACGTATCATCCGTTACGCTCGATGCGCATAAAATGCTGCAAGCTCCTTATGGTACCGGCATATTCATTGCCCGCAAGGGATTAATAAACTATGTGTACACCAAAGAGGCACAGTATGTAAATGGTATGGATATAACTCTCAGCGGCAGCCGCTCGGGTGCTAATGCTGTAGCTATATGGATGATACTAATGACATACGGGCCCCACGGCTGGTTTGAAAAAATAAATAAACTCCTGTATCGTACCGACTGGCTTTGCAAGCAGCTGGACGAATTGGGCTTTCAATACTATCGCTACCCAAATATGAATATCGTTACCATCCGGTCACAACATATACCTTCTGTGATCGCACAAAAATTCGGTCTTGTACCCGACACACATGGCGGTGACGCTAATTGGTATAAAATAGTTGTGATGGACCATGTAGAGGTAGAACACCTGAACGAATTTTTACAGGAACTGAGGGCATAATCGTTATCCCTTTCAATATTCTTTATACCGCTATTGTAAACACTTAGGCGGTAGCATTGTTACAACCTGTAACTTAGCATTCTTTAGAAAAAAGCTAAAGACAGGATATGCAACCAACTATTAAGACATTAGGCGAACTGAAACAGTCGGGCTACCAACCAAAGTCAGTAAAAGAAGAAGTACGCAACAACCTCATAGTTTCTATACAAAACAATCAAAACCCTTTCAATGGCATACTGGGTTATGAAGATACCGTAATACCCGATGTAGAAAGGGCTTTGTTATCTCGCCACAATATCCTGTTCCTTGGGCTACGTGGACAAGCGAAAACACGCATGGCACGAGAGATGGTGAACCTGCTGGATGAATGGATACCTGTAGTTGACGGTAGCGACATCAACGATAGCCCATTTGCCCCCATATCGCTCTATGCACGCAATCTGATAGATGAAATGGGCGATGCCACACCCATAACATGGCTGCACCGTAGCGAACGCTATGGCGAAAAATTGGCAACCCCGGATGTGTCTGTTGCCGACCTGATAGGCGATGTGGACCCTATCAAAGCTGCCAATATGCGCCTTAGCTTTGCCGATGAGCGGGTGCTGCACTATGGCATCATACCACGCTCTCACAGAGGTATTTTTGTTATCAACGAATTACCGGATTTACAAGCACGCATACAGGTATCACTCTTCAACATACTGCAAGAGGGCGATATACAGATACGCGGCTTCAAACTACGTATGCCGTTGGATATACTATTTGTATTCACTGCCAACCCCGAAGATTATACCAACCGTGGAAGCATCGTTACACCACTGAAAGACCGTATAGAGAGCCAGATAGTAACACACTATCCTAAAACTATTCAGGTATCGCAATCCATCACAGAGCAGGAAGCTGATGTACTACCCGTGCAAATGCAGCAGGTAGAAGTACCCGATATGGCAAAGATGCTGATAGAAGAAATAGCCATGCAGGCGCGCAAAAGCGAATTTGTCGACCAGAAAAGCGGCGTATCTGCACGCCTCACCATATCTGCCTACGAAAACCTCGTCAGCACTGCAGAACTACGCACACTGAAACAACGTGGTAACCGCACCATGGTGCGCATTTCCGATTTCATCGGTGTTATACCATCCATTACCGGTAAGATAGAATTGGTGTATGAAGGCGAACAAGAAGGTCCAACCAATGTAGCTTACCGATTGCTGGAGCAAGCCATCCGCACCATGTTCACCCAATACTTCCCCGACCCGCAAACTTTTAAAAAACAACCACGTACTAACGATAAAGTGAAACCAAAACCCAATCCGTATCAATCTATCATAGACTGGTTTGGTAATGGTAACGATTTGGTGATGATGCAGGATGCAAACGACGAAGCCTATCGCAACAACCTGTATCAGGTAGATGGCTTGTACGCTGCCGTAAAACAATACTACCCCAATGCAGACGAAACACAAGCAGCATTGTTGATGGAGTTTTTACTGCATGGCCTTGCTGCTTATTCACTCATCAGCAAGAAAGGCATAGATACTGGCGGCTATAGCTTTGGCGATATACTCGGCAGCATGATGAACAATATCAACTTCGGCGGTGACAGCGAAGAAGAGGAGGATTTTTAATTTTGTTCTATGCACAACTTCACCAATGATATATTTTATCGCACCGCGCGTAGTGGTGGCAAGGGCGGGCAAAATGTCAACAAAGTAGAAACGATGGCAGAGGCTTGGTTGCACGTTGGCAACTCGCGTGCTTTTACACAAGAAGAAAAAGAACTGATACAAAACAAACTCGCCAACCGCATCAATAAAGACGGCTACCTGATAGTAAAGTGCAGCGAAACACGTTCACAACTGGAAAACAAACACATAGCCACCACCAAAATGCAGGAACTGATAGCTGTCAGCCTTGTAAAACCCAAAAAACGCAAGCCCACCAAAATCAGCAAAGCCGCCAAAGAAGCCCGCTTGCAAAGCAAAAAGAAAGACGCTGAAAAGAAACAACTCCGCCGAAGGGATTGGTGAGTTTAGTTCATTAATCAACCAGCATAGAGTACTGATGTAAGAAATCCGGACTTACCCTAATAAAAACTCAATCGCTCGCGGAAAGAAAAAATGTTCCAGCTTGTGTATTTTCTGTGCTAAGCTATCGGGCGTATCACCAGACGATATAGCACACCTTGCCTGTACTATAATATTGCCCTCGTCGTAGTGTTCATTTACATAGTGTATTGTTATGCCTGATTCTTCTTCTTTATTGGCAATAACAGCCTCATGCACATGATGTCCATACATACCTTTTCCACCATATTTTGGCAATAGAGCAGGGTGTACGTTGATAATTTTATCGGAGAAGGCATTCAATATCGTATCAGGTACTTTCCACAAATAGCCCGCCAGTATTATCAGTGATGGATTATACGATTGCAACTGCTCTACCAACGCAGGCTCTTTTACAGTATGTTTATCTACAACTGTATAAGGTATATTTTCTTTCCTTGCAATATCCAGCACACCTGCATCTGCTTTGTTACTTACAATCAGTACTACACGCGCCTTACCATTGCCCCTGAAGTAGTCAATAATAGCCTGTGCATTGCTGCCTCGCCCCGATGCGAAGATGATGAGTGGTTGCATACGTATAGAATGGTGCGAAGATACAAAACACTATGCGGCATTTACGTAATTTAGCTGTATGAGCAACGAAAAGCTGCGATTGGATAAATATCTGTGGGCTATCCGTGTTTTCAAAACACGTACACAGGCTACTGTTGCTTGCGACGAAGGCAAAGTAAAAATGAATGGCGCTAATGTAAAGCCCGCCAAAATAGTGTCTTTGGGAGATGTGTACGACATTAAAACACCTGCCCGCAAATGGACGATTGAAGTAACGGGACTGCTGCACAATCGTGTGGGCTATGAAGATGCCGTAAAGCATTATGTAGATAAAACCAGCGAAGAAGATTTGCAAATGAACCGTGTAATGACCGCCAGCTTCTACACAGGAAAGCGGTTAAGCAAAACAGGCCGCCCGTCTAAGAAACAACGGCGCGACCTGAATGATTTTTTCAGCGATGATGCTGATGACTAATAGAGTACGTTATAGCTACCTTTGCCGTTTACACCGTCAAATACTTTCACCCAGTTTTCACCGAGATCCTGACTGCGGTACAGGCCTTGATTAGTTGCAGCGTATATATATTCTTTCGTTTTATCGTTTTTATACAAATCGTATTTTTCGCTGAGACTGCTGACAACAGCATTTGACGGCATACCTAAGTTGGCGGTTACAAACTTAGTACTGCCTAAAGGCAACCTGTACACACCTTTACCTTCTGTACCCACCAGTACTGTTTGTCCAAAGGAACCACTCATGCTTAAAATCTTTGTACTATCAGGCAAGCCTGTGTATTTTGTCCAAGAACCACCTTCGTTAGTACTATAATATACACCATTAACTCCGGTAGCATCTGCAGCCAGTAATATATCGCCCATATGAGATAAGAAAAACTTACCTGATGATGGTAATGCTGTACCGGTTGTAGCGACCCAAGGAGCATTTATATCTGCTTGCTTAAAGGTACGTTTGTTTATGTCGTCATAAGCAATCAACAAACCGTTTGACAATATTGTGAATGAAGTAAATACTGTACCTGTAGGCAGTTCTATAGGATTGGGGCTTATCCAGTTAATATAGTTGATACCAGGCCTGCCGTTTGAGTCATTATACAAATACCCTTTTTGCCCTACACCACCCAGATAAATTCTGTTTTTAAACTTGGGTACATTTATTATTATGCTTTCTCCATATGGAGTAAAAAATCCTGGGCTCATTACCGTTGGGTTAGAATTTGTACCCCTGCCTAAGTCTTCTATAATGTGTACATTCTTTTTAATAAATAATAAGTTATTACCCGATGTTACGAAAGCACTTGCCCTGTAGTTGTCAGAGCTCATCACCACTTCATAGTTCAACCCATCATTTGTTTTATAGATAGCACCAAGTGTATCACCAACGTATAATACATAGGGTTTAGATATAACGTTGTTATTATCTATTTCATCATAAGCCGGTTTACATCCCTGTACAGAAAATGCCAATGCCAATACAATACCAAGCTTATAGATAACTTTTCGATTATCCATTGAGAAAATTTTCATCAAGTTTATAAAAAATAGTTAACAATTCAAAGCCTTATCTTCAAATGCAAAGACAGCCTTCTTTCATCTTTGGTTTGTACTATTAATTCATAATTAATACTAAAGTGGCAATGGCTTTTCTTCCTTTTCAGACAATTCCATCATCTTACCTGAATAATTGAGCAATTGCAAAAGGCTGTTTTCTTTCTTATTTACAAAGTTTAAATAAAAATTATATTCAAAAATATTTGATTTACTGCCGCCGCGCATCTCAAAGTCTTGTAATAGCTGACTGGTTAGAGCCAGCATTTCTTTATCTTTTTGTTCGGTTGCATTACCCTGCATTTGTTTCATAAAGCCATTAATATCCACAAACATACTACCCGCATATTTGTGCATATCATTCACTGCAGCTGGCTTTTTCTGCCCTTTATATGCACCTTTAGCATACCCGCTGGCATAAGCCTCATTGTTTGATATTACTAAATAATCGCCTTCTTTGCTCAGATAAAAGCTATCCTTACCTGTACTTATTATATAACCGGTTGCAGTTGCTATAAGCGGCATATCTTTCGTTACGGCTGCAAACACTTTGTCAAAACTTTCTTTTTTTCCGATTTTCATCGCAAAAGTCATATTAGCGTCCGTTTCGGTTTTGGTAAACGCTTCCTGTTCGGGGTAGTAGGTACCTGCCGGTATGGTTACAGGGTGTGCATTAAAGTCGTTTATTACAATGCCCATATCACCGGCAAATGAACCAAAAACATCATCGGCAGTAATACCTATTTGGGCAAAGGCTGCATTCATAACGCCGGACATCCCTGTTTTGTCAAACATCATGCGCATACCCTTAGGCGATATATTGGCTGCCATTATCATGTTCAGATTATCTGTTGGCAGGTTTTCTATCATTTTTTTGTCAGATGTATTACTAAACTCTTTGTACACATCTTTCATTTCTTTCGATGCATAGTAGTGCATGTTACCTACTACTTTACCGTCTTCAAAGTCTACACCCAACGTCGCAGATGCATCTTTCCACATAGATGCTACCAGGGCAAGGTTGCCCATACCTGCCTGCCCGTAGTTTGTCATTAGTGTTTCGTAGTTCATCCATATGCTGATGTCATGTCCTGCTGATGATACTTTATTAAAACTCTCATGCACGGTTACTGTATTGCCTTTTTCTTTTGTAAATGTCTTGCTCATTTCTAATGCCATCAATGCGGCGTCTGGCTTACGTTGGTTCATCAACGTAGTATACACACTGTCGTATGCCTGAGGATCTTCTAAAGTTTGCAGTTGCTTGTATATATCTTCCATACTGGGCAGTATAGTATTGGTAATAATCAGCATATCACCGGTCCACCCGGCATACATATGCTCATTCAGTAGTGCTTCACTGCGGTCTTTTTGTTTTGTAATGGCCGCTTCGGGAAAATTCTTTTTCACATACGCTTCCCATTTATCTTTATTATCAAGTGGTATCAGCGCAACCACTTTATTACCTGATGAATAACGCTTGTCGGCTTTCACATACATATAATATGTTGTCATCAGCTTGATGCCCATTTCTTCCACACTTTTCGATGGATCTTTCTCGCCGCTTTTACGCTTCATTTCTTGCATCAGCTTACTGTTCCATATCACCTCCCAGGCTAGTTTTTTGATGAGGGCATCTGTGTGCATGCCTACTACTATACTCGCATCTTTGGGTATATAGTCTGCATGGCTCGGCTTTTTGTTGCAAGAACTAATAATGCTGATTGACAATACAGTGAATGTCAATAATACAATACGTATTTTCATAAATATCAGAGATTGGTTGTCAATTACTTTAGTGTAAAGCTACAGATTGACAGGCAGAAAACAGCCCGTACTATTGTAAATAGTACGGGCTGCTGAAATGTTACAATGTATACAAAATTAAAATGGCAGATCGTCTACATTCTCAGGAGATGGGTTGTAGAAATTGCCTGTGTTAGCTGGTGCCGCATTGTTTACTGGTGCATATCCTGCTGGGGCACCTGCACTTTGAGATGGTACACCTGCTGTAGCAGGCTCTATACGCCATGCATCCAGATTGGTTATATAGTTTACCTTACCATCTTTCTCCCAACGGTTACCTTTAATGTTGAAACTCACTTTCACACTATCCCCTTCGTTAAACCTGTCGAGTATATCGCATTTCTGCTGCACCAATTGCATCTTAGCAAAATTGGTATAAGTATTACCATTAATCTCTTCTGCAAGCTCCAATACAAACTCACGCTTCCTGAACTTATCGCTTACTACTTGTGTCGGATTTTTTACAAGCAATTTGCCTGTTACTTCTAAACTCATTACTACTATAATTTTAAACTTTTATAAAAAAACACTTGCTTGCAAGATAGGCAAAGGCTATGAAAATAAAAAAGTGCCTTGCGGCACTTATATTTGGTTTGTTTGATATATTTATCAGTAGCCCATATCAGCTATTGCTTCAGCAAGCTCTGACTCCAGTTTCAATAGCTCTTTGCCCAACATGTTATGATAGAGTATCTGCCAATAACCATTTATCTTACTCATAAAAAATGAGCGCTCGCTTGGCATATTACTCGTTACAAAAAATATAATTTCGTTGTTTTTTAGCGACAGCTTCTCAAATGTAAAAACATATCCGCCTGCATATTTATCGAATGTTTCTCCTCGCATTGCCAATATATCCACTCTTTTCAGTAGGCCACTCATAATCATAATGCTACTGGGCAAATATTCACAAAACGTTTTCTCTTTCCTACCTTACCCACTTTCGTAGTATGTTAGCGCTAAGCTATGAAGCCATCCTATATTTACCTGTAGAATAAATTCTATTGATCATAATGGCAAGAAATAAAGAAATTCGCACGCTTTTTGTTTAGTAATTCATTAAGTACGTTTTGTACAAGCCGAACAAACAAGACAACTCCATGCAGCATAGGATATTGATTGCCGACGACCATAGTATGATACGAAAGGGTATCAAGCTAATGCTACAAACACATCTTGCAATAAAAGATATTACAGAGGTGTCAAGTGGTAACGGTGTAATGTCTGAGTTACAAAAGAAAAATTATACCCACCTCATTCTTGATATAATACTACCGGACTGTACATCACTGGAGATTGTTCCCAACATCCAACGCCTGTACCCCGATTTGAAAATCATGGTTTTTTCTATGCTAAACGGTTCGGTATATGGTGAAGCATTGAAGCAATATAAAATCTACTACTACCTCGAAAAAACAAGTAAAGAAGAAGATACTATCTCATTCCTTGACAATTTCATAAACCACTACAACCCTATCAATATTTCAACTGAAAAAAGTACATCTGCAAATCCTTTTATGCAACTGTCGCCACGAGAGCTGGAGGTGTTACACTATATGCTGGGCGGGCATGGTACAAAAGATATTTCTACTTTGCTGAACCTGCGCATGAATACAGTATCTACCCTGAAAAACAGAATTTTTGAAAAAACAGGCACTGCCAACCTGAAAGAATTGATGCAAATTGCATCGCTCTATAACGTAAGCTGACAACTCAACTATGCTCAATATTCCCTGGTATCAAAACGGATGGTTTATACTTATAATAGTGCTTACAGCTCTTAGCTATGTAAGCCTCGTTTTGTTTTTGCGTGCCAAGCGTTTCATCATCAGGCAAAACGTATTGCGTGCATTGGTAGAAAGGAAAACTAAAGAGATACGTCGCAAAAACGAGGAGCTTGAAAAAAACGACCTGATAAAAACCCGCCTTATATCCATCATCAGCCACGACATCATCACACCCCTCAAGTTTCTGCACCTTGCAAGCCGAAACCTGGTGGAAAGCAACGAACAGATGAGCGAAGAACTGAAGATGGAAACGATGGAAGAAATCGTCCATACATCGCGCGAGTTGGAAATGCTATCTACCAACATCCTCAACTGGATTAAATACCAGAACGAAAACAGGCAACTGCTACGCGAAGATGTAAATCTGTATAATATGGTACGCCAGATATTCAGCATACTGAATGGTATGGCAAAGCAAAAAAACATTTTCCTGACCAATGAAGTGCCTGCTGATTTCACTATCCACCAATATGCAGAGCCTTTGCGTATTATACTGTACAACCTCGTTGTCAACGCGCTCAACTTTATGGAGAAAGGACACATCACCATCATAGCAAAAAACTTACGCAACGGCATACTGATAGAAGTAAAGGACCAAGGCTTTGGCATGACCAAAGAACAAATCAACAACATACTTGCCGACCAGTTTATCGTATCGTCTGCCAATGTAGATGGCAAAAAAGGTAACGGGCTGGGTTACCTCATCATCAAAGATTTGCTGAAAGTAGTAGAGGGCAATTTCAGCATTAAAAGTGCCAAAAACATCGGCACAACTATCAAGTTGTTTTTCCCGAAGCAATAAAAAAGCCCTGCTATTGCAAGGCTTACAAAAGAAGGGAGGCATATGGGGTTCGAACCCACGGCCTTCGGAACCACAATCCGACGCTCTAACCAGCTGAGCTAATGCCTCCGTACCGTCTTTGGGACGGCAAAACTAATGCTTTTTTAGGAAAATAACGCGCTTTTTTCAACGCAAACTTTATCGTGATCCAACCAACGATATTGATTTTTAACAAAATATGCGTGGTGCAACTATTATATTTGCGCACTAATTTCTGTTTATGACTAAACGCTTCGCCCTGCTGGCGCTGATGCTGATGCCAACTTTGCTGTGGGCGCAAGACCTTGAAAAAGGTGAGGAAAAAAAGAACACCGTGCAAAAACCTGCCCGAGATTTCTTCATGCTGCAACTCAACTACGAGGGGTGGATGAAACCGGACAGCATTAAAACCAAAGGCATAGGCCGAGGCGCTAATGTATATCTGTGTTACGATTTCCCTATCAAAAAATCAAACTTCAGCTTTGCGGCAGGTATCGGTATCGGTACATCTAACATCTATCTGGATAATCAGCAGGTGATGAATACCGACAAAGACTCTACCCGCATACGCTTCATACCCGAAACTGTAAATTATAAGCGCTATAAAGTAGCACTTACATATCTGGAAGCACCTTTCGAACTTCGTTTCTTTGGCAATAAATACAATCGCAACAAGGGCTTTAAAGCAGCAGTAGGTATGCGTGTGGGTACATTGCTCGGTGCAAAATTGAAAGGACGCGAAGATGGTACGAAAGTGAACTACAAAAGCAACAGCCGACAGTACCTGGAAAATTGGCGCTTTGCAGGCACCTTGCGCCTTGGTTACGGCAATTTCTCGGTTGTTGGCACATACAACCTTACCAATCTGTACAAAGATGGCGAAGGCCCTGAGATAACACCCTATTCTTTAGGTATCTGCATCACAGGTCTGTAATCTGCATAGATATTATACTAAAAAGCCACGCAATGCGTGGCTTTTTCATTATATATATACTTGCTTACACATCATACGTCAAACCTTCCTGGGTAGCTATTACATTAGCAAATATGCCTTTCGCTTCCTCTGCAAATGGTTCTATGTCGCGATACTTAGACGAGTAATGCCCTAGCAAAAGTTGTTTAGCCCCTGCCATATTAGCTAATTGTGCAGCTTGCTTTGCTGTGCTATGAAAACGTAGTGCTGCTTTGTCCACATCGCGCTCCATATAGGTACATTCATGGTACACCGTATCAGCACCTTGTATATATTTTACAAAGCTGTCTGTAAACAATGTATCCGCACAGTAAGCATACGCTTTAGGTGGCAGCGGGTCGGTAGTTACCCATTCGTTTTTTATGATTGTACCATCTTGCCTTTCGTAGTCTTCGCCTTGCTTCAGTTTGTCGTAATAGTACCGGGGCACTTCATGCTCTCTGCATTTTTCAGGTACTATTTTGCGCCCGCGTGTTTTGCTGGTTATCAAAAAGCCATGGCATTGTATTCTATGTTCTACAGGGAAACATTTTACCGTATAATATTCATTATCAACCAATACCGCATCACCCTCCGGCAAAACATGGTAATGAAACTCATAAGTTAGTACAGTTTCTGCCACGCTTTGTATCTGGTCTATAATTGGTAACAGCTCTTTCGGTCCATATACATGCAGAGGATTTGCGCGCCCTAAAAGGCTCATGCTGTTTATAAGCCCCGGCAGGCCAAAGTAGTGGTCGCCATGCATATGGCTGATGAAGATATGGTTCAGGTTACGCCACTTCACACCAAAGCGTTGCATCTGTATCTGTGTACTCTCTCCACAGTCTATCAGCAATACCTCTCCCCAAATATGCACTGCTTGTGCTGTTGGGTGCCTGCCAAATGCTGGCAGTGCCGAGTTATTGCCGAGGATGGTTACTTTCATTTCAAATATTTATACAATACAGCAGGGGTGCTCTGCATTATTCTATTCTTCACTTTCGTCAAACAAGTCGCGCTCCAATATTTCCATACTTACTATATCAATCGCTTCTATCATCTTAGGTGCAATATTTAACACCGTATCCAGTTCTAATGCTTGCAATTGTTTCAGCACACTCTCCTGCACACTTGTAAACACCAAAGATTGTGAATTGTTATAGCAATTTTCGTGCATCTGTACTAAATCGTCAAATGCCGTATTGTCGCCTGCAATGCAATGTTGCAGGTCTATAATATAGTTAGTACTGCCGCTTTTAGCCAGATCATCGCATTTTTGGCTGAGTGCTGCTGTCATATTAGCATCTATATGTGCATCAAGGGGTGTTATAATGCTGTAGGTAGGTTTGGTATCAATTTTGAATTCCATTTTGCAAGAAGTAGTTAACCAGTTATTAGTAAAGCTGTTAATACGCCGTAAAAATAACAATCGTGCTATAATTTCTTTCGTATATTTAATATAGACGAGGGCTTGTAGCAAGGTAACAGGCAATACACGTATAGCAAAACCCGATACTGCAACTACTACCTTTATCTTTAAATTTACTAAAACAAAGGACGATTCATGGATTCTAATTTCTCACCAAAAGTCAAAGAAATCATATCCTACAGCCGCGAGGAAGCACTCCGCTTAGGTAATGATTTCATAGGCACCGAGCATCTGTTGCTGGGCCTTATCAGAGATGGTGAAGGGTTGGCTGTACGCGTGTTGCAAACCATGCAGGTAGACCTGTTTGATTTGCGCAAAGAACTGGAAAGTGCTATTAAGGACAAAAGCAACAAACCCCTCTCAAACGTCAACAGCCTGCCGCTTACCAAGCAGGCCGAAAAAGTAATACGCATTACTGTTTTGGAAGCCAAAGCACTGAAGAGTGCTACGGTAGAAACCGAACACCTGATGCTGTCCATCCTCAAAAATAAAGAGAACGTTGCTACGCAAATACTGCATCAGTATCAGGTTGATTACGACCGCTTTAAAGATGAACTGAGCATATTGCAAGGCGATGCACCACGTGGCGATTACAGCGACCCCGGCGATGACTTTGATGAAGATGATGAGCGCAAACAATTCCAGCAGCGTAAGCCTGCAGGCAATTCAAAATCGAAAACACCTGTACTCGACAACTTCGGGCGCGATATTACAAAGCTGGCCGAACTCGGCAATCTCGACCCTATTGTCGGGAGGGAAGAAGAAATAGAGCGTGTATCGCAAATACTATCTCGTCGAAAAAAGAACAACCCCATATTGATAGGTGAACCCGGCGTGGGTAAAACTGCCATCGTAGAAGGTCTGGCATTGCGTATCGTACAACGCAAAGTATCACGAGTATTGTTCGACAAACGCGTTATAAGCCTTGACCTTGCAGCATTGGTAGCGGGTACTAAATATCGCGGACAGTTTGAAGAAAGGATGAAAGCCATCATGAACGAACTGGAGAAAAACCGCGATGTGATTTTGTTTATAGACGAAATACATACCATCGTAGGTGCGGGTGGCGCATCCGGCTCGCTCGATGCTTCCAACATATTCAAGCCTGCCCTTGCCCGTGGAGATCTGCAATGCATAGGCGCATCAACGCTGGATGAATACCGTATGTATATTGAAAAAGACGGTGCACTCGACCGCCGCTTTCAGAAGGTGTTGATAGAACCACCAAGTGTGGATGAAACCATCATCATCCTCAACAACATACGCAACAAGTACGAGGATTTCCATAACGTAACATACGATCAGGATGCGATAGAAGCTTGTGTGAAACTGAGCGACCGCTACATGACAGACCGCCTGCTGCCCGACAAAGCAATAGACGTAATGGACGAAGTAGGCGCGCGTGTACACCTCAAAAACATCAACGTTCCTGAAAACATACTGGAGCTTGAAAAGAAAATTGAGGACATCAAGCAAGAGAAAAATAAAGTAGTAAAAAGCCAGCGCTTTGAAGAAGCTGCTGCACTGCGCGACAGAGAAAAACGTCTAGGGGAAGAACTGGAAAAAGCAAAAGCGGAATGGGAAGAAGAAGCCAAACATAGACGCTTCCCTATACACGAAGAGCATATTGCAGAAGTCATCAGTATGATGACGGGCATACCCGTGATGCGTATGGTAGAGGCCGAAAGTGCCAAACTACGCCGCATGGGCGACGACCTGAAAGGCGCAGTAGTAGGCCAAGACGAGGCAATAGCTAAAGTGGTGAAAGCCATACAGCGAAACCGTGTAGGGTTGAAAGACCCGCGCAAGCCTATAGGCTCGTTTATATTCCTGGGCCCTACGGGTGTAGGTAAAACGGAACTGGCGCGCTCGCTGGCACGTTATATGTTCGATAGTGATGAAGCACTGATACGTGTGGATATGAGTGAGTATATGGAAAAATTTTCACTCAGCCGCCTGATAGGTGCGCCTCCGGGATATGTGGGTTATGAAGAGGGTGGTCAGCTTACCGAAAAAGTACGCCGCAAACCGTATAGTGTGGTATTGCTCGACGAAATTGAAAAAGCACACCCCGATATATTCAACATACTGTTACAGGTGTTGGACGATGGGCAGTTGACAGACGGGCTTGGCAGGAAAGTAGATTTCAAAAACACACTCATCATCATGACATCTAACATTGGTGTACGCCAGTTGAAAGATTTTGGCGCGGGTGTGGGCTTTGCTACAGCTACCAAAGTAGAGAACGCAGACGAGCTGAGTAAAGGTGTGATAGAAAAAGCATTGAAGCGTACTTTCTCGCCCGAATTCCTCAATCGTATTGACGATGTTATCATCTTCAACTCGCTAGACGAAACACACATCGCGCAAATCATTGACATCATTATGAAAGATGTAATGAAGCGATTGAACACATTGGGCTTTACATTGGAGTTGACAGCTACTGCTAAAAAATACATCTCTGAAAAAGGCTACGACCAGCAGTTTGGCGCGCGACCACTGCACAGGGCCATACAGAAATATCTGGAAGACCCGCTTGCAGAAGAGATACTGAACCACCGCATACAGGAAGGCGATACCGTAAAAGCCGACTACAGCGAAGAAGAAAAGAAAATCATCTTCAGCATAGACAAAGGCAAACCGAAGAAAGAAGAATCAAAAAAAGCAGAGTAGAGGACGGATTGGTTTGATTAAAAAAGCGGGTGGAAATTTCCACCCGCTTTTTTGTTTTAATATGGCTTTAATGTGCTGATAAGTAATTTTATGGGGGTAATTATGGATATATGAAGAGTCTATTCTTAATGCTTTTGTTGTTATCATCATTTATTGTAAGGGCACAGAATATGGTGCCTAATGGGAATTTTGAAGCGTATAGTTTATGCCCGACAAGTATTAGTGCAGTATCACAGGCCCCACCATGGCGACCATATCATCAAGGAACATCAGATTACTTTCATGCTTGCTGTGGTTCATGTGGACTAGGTGTTCCTGTAAACGGTTGGGGATATCAATATGCAGCTAATGGTAATGGGTATATGGGGGGATTTTCTTTTGCAAACCGTATTGCGTTATCAGGTGCAACTGAATATATAGCTTCACCCATGACACCAATGACTACGGGTACGCACTATGAAGTATCTATGTCCGTTAACTTATCTGATAATTCTAGCTATGGTAATAATGGCTTAGGTATATGGTTTTATGATGTTGGGGCGAGTACTACCTTGACAACTGGTTTCGCAACATTGACAGTTGTACCACAAGTGCATTATACAAATTACGGAGTGCTTACAGACACGCAGAATTGGGTGAGGCTTAGTAAAATTTATTTAGCAGACTCTGCATACGATAATCTTGTAATCGGTAAATTTGACCCTGTAGGTGGCTTAGATACTGCATCTATAAAACCTCTCAGTGGATCTTCCATATCTTATTATTTTTTTGATTCAGTAGTTATAAGGGTCGCAAGTGGTGTTAATAACCTCTATGCAGATTCATTAATATGCGCCGGTGATACTTTCAGTGTACCTTATACACTTAATTCTTTCAGGCCATTCGGCTCAACAAATGTTTTTACAGCACAATTAAGTAATGCAAGTGGTTCTTTTAGTAGTGGTACTACAATTATAGGTACACGCACCTCTAACGCTCCTAGCAATATTACTTGTGTTGTCCCTGGAACTATTACGCCAGGCAGTAATTATCGTATTCGTATTTTGGCAAGTAATCCTGTCGATAGTTCTTATCCTAATCAACACTATATAAATGTCAGTACAATCCGTCCAATCGTCAGCAATACCAATAGTGGGCCTGTATGTCCGGGCAATACTTTGAATTTATTTGCAACAAGTAGCATTACTGGTATCAGTTATCAATGGACAGGGCCTAATGGGTTTACGTCGTTGCTGCAAAATCCCGTTATTACTTCTACAACCCTTGCTGCTGATGGAAACTATATAGTAAAAACAAGGTTAATCGCTTGTGTAAGCCGCGATACAACCTATGGTGTTGTGTTATCAGGTTCGTCTATTAATGCTACAGCTTCCAATCCCGCTTGCGAAAATGATACAATCAAATTAAATAGTATACTTGTAGGAAATCCTACAAGCTTTCATTGGGCAGGTCCAGGCACATTTGCCTCTTCTTCAAAAGATACATTCCGTACTAATGCTTCTGCATCTATGGACGGGGATTACATACTTACAGTAACTTATCCAGGTTGTGTTGTGAAGGATACTATCGCTGTTCAAGTAATTCCACTTGCTACCGGAAGAACATTGAGCAGTAATAGCCCTGTTTGTATAGGTGATACATTAAAGTTATACGCTTCCTCCAGCAGCACAAATGTTAGCTATACGTGGATAGGGCCTAATGGCTTTATACAACCTGTACAGAATGCTACGCGTTTGAATGTTACATCTTTAGCAGCCGGGGTATATAATGTTATCTACAACCGCAATGGATGCCCTGTAAAGGATTCTCTTACAGTTGCCGTCAATCCCACACCACTTACCATTATCGCATCTTCGAACGCCCCTCTTTGCGAGGCTGATACATTAAGGCTCAATGCTACCAATTCTTCATCGGGTGTCAGTTGGTCGTGGACGGGACCTAACAGTTTTAGTGCATCCGTACAAAATCCGGTATTGCCAGGCGCCACATCTGCCGCAGCAGGTAATTATTTAGCACGGGCTACCTTCAGCAGTACCGGCTGCAATAGCAAAGATACCGTTACCGTGCAAGTCAAGCCACTGCCTGCCAACTTCAATGCTACTGCCAATACCATCTGCGAGGGCAATACACTCTTTCTTTCTGGCAATACTACCAGAGCGGGGTTCGCTTTGCATGGACAGGGCCTAATGGGTTTAGTGATACTACGCAGAATACGAATATACCGTCAGCCACCATCGCATCAGCAGGCAATTATTATGTATCTGGAACGCTCGATGGCTGCACCATCCGCGATACGGTATATGCCAATGTTTTTGCCATTCCTCAAAAGCCCACCCTCTCTGCAAACACACCCGTATGTGTAGGGCAAGACCTTACATTATTTGCCACCACCACTGCCACAGGCGCTACCTATGCGTGGAGCAGCAACACAGGCTATACCTCTGCTGTGCAAAACCCCGTAAGGGCAGGCGCCACTACGGCTATGGCAGGTAAGTATTATGCTACTGCCACCGCCAATGGATGTACCTCGGCTGCAGACTCTATCACGGTAGTAGTAAACCCCGCGCCCGTTATCAATATATACCCCAGCCCCAATGATAGTATATGCCAGGGTGCAAGCGTTACATTTATATCCAGCCTGTCAAATGCAGGCACTGCCTTTCAGCGTGCATGGTACAGGAACAATAACCGCATAACCGGTGCCACTGCCGCCAATTACAGCACTACCACCGCAGCCGACTATGATGAATACTTTGCTACCGTCATTGCCGCGGGCGTGTGCGCCAACCCCTATACCGATAGCAGCAATAAAATAACCATGCGTGTATTCCCATGGTTACCTGCATCGGTATCTATTACTGCCAACCCTACCACCACCGTACCCAGCGGCACGATGATAAACTTTACTGCTACACCTGTAAACGGCGGTAATACACCTGCTTATCAATGGACAAGAAACGGTACCAACATAGTGGGCGCACTGAGCAACGTATGGGGCGCCCCCAACCTGAGCAATAATGACGAGATATGCGTAAATATGAGCAGCAGTTATCTATGTCCCAATCCTAAAACAGCCAAAAGCAATTGCATACGTGTTAGCATCGAAACTACAGGCATCAATAGCTTAGCAATTGATAAGAACATAAAAGTATATCCTAACCCTGTAAAAAATACTTTGATGATAGAAGACATCAAGCCGGGGGCACTCATTACTATGCACGATCTTGCCGGACGACCATTGTTAACTACTACTGCTATTAATACCACAACATCCATCAACACATCTTCACTGGCAAGCGGCATCTATTTATTATCTGTTAACACAGACAATAAAAGTGTACGTTATAAAATAGTGAAAGAGTAGGCTTACTAACTATCCGAATGTAATTAAAATTGTGTATATTTGCTATAGTAAACCATTGTTCAAAAAACTTGTAATATTGGTGTTGTTTGAATTTGTTGCATTTTTCATAAAACCTCACATTTGCAACAAAACGCAACAAAACCCTATACTCTCTACAGAACGAAATATACCTTAGACATAATTCTGTAATTTTGCACCCATGTCAAAAAAAGCAATGCTCATTATTATGGATGGCTGGGGGCACGGGCAGGTGCCTGCTGCCGATGCCATAGCCAATGCAAATGTTCCGTTCGTTAAGTCTTTATACAACCAATACCCCAATACCGAACTGATAACCTGCGGAGAGGCAGTAGGCCTGCCGGACGGGCAAATGGGCAATAGCGAAGTCGGCCACCTGAACCTTGGTGCGGGGCGTATAGTGTATCAGGAGTTGCAACGCATCAATGTGGCTGTGCGAGATGGTGAACTTGCCAACAACCCTGTTTTCCTGAAAGCATTAAACAATGCAAGAGATAATAACAAAACCCTGCACCTGATAGGCCTTGTAAGTGATGGTGGGGTACACTCACATATCAACCACCTGAAGGCGCTGTGCACATTAGCAAGCAAACACAATGTACCCCGTGTAGCCATTCATGCTTTTACAGACGGGCGCGATACAGACCCCAAAAGCGGCTATACTTATCTGCAAGATGTACAACAACACCTTGTAATATCAGGCGGCTTCATCGCCTCTGTAACAGGCAGGTATTATGCAATGGATAGAGATAAGCGATGGGAGCGGGTAAAGCTGGCTTATGATGCCCTTACAAAAGGCATCGGGGAAAAAACACAGGATGTATTCGCAAGCATACAGGCTAGCTACGATGCAGATATTACAGATGAGTTCATCAAACCCATCATAGCAACTGATAAAGAAGGTAATCCGCTGGCTACAATACAGAATGGCGATGTGGTTATATGTTTTAACTTCCGTACAGACCGGTGCAGAGAAATAACACAAGTGCTGACACAAGAAGCTTTCCCTGAACAGGATATGCAACCACTTAACCTGCACTATGTCACCATGACGGAATATGACAAGACTTACAAAAACGTAGATGTAATATTTTATAACGACAATCTTAACAATACGTTGGGCGAAGTATTGGCAGCGCATGGAAAAAAACAAATACGCATTGCCGAAACAGAGAAGTACCCGCATGTTACTTTCTTTTTCAGCGGCGGCAGAGAAGCGCCCTTTGATGGTGAAAGCAGAATATTAAAACCATCCCCAAAAGACGTTCCTACTTACGACCTGAAACCTCAGATGAGTGCTATTGAACTGACTGACGCCATAGTGCCTGAAATAGAAAACCAAACTGCTGACTTTATTTGCCTGAACTTTGCTAATGCTGATATGGTTGGCCATACAGGTGTATGGGAAGCCGCCAAAAAAGCGGCAGAAACAGTTGATAGTTGTGTCAAGAGAATTGTACCTGCAGCCTTAGCAAATGATTATTGTGTATTCCTGACTGCAGACCACGGCAATAGTGACTTTATGATAAACGAGGATGGTAGTGTAAATACTGCACACACGCTAAACCCTGTTCCTTTGTTTGTAATTAGCAACGATTACAAAGGCCATGTACGCCCCGGTAAGCTGGGCGATATTGCACCTAGTATATTATACTACATGGGTATACCTATACCAAGCGAAATGACAGGCAATGTATTGATAGATTAACGTAAATATTTGCCAACGCTATCTGCAACTATCTGTGCAACAACCTTTGTTCCTGCAGATGTATAGTGTGAATAGTCATAGTAATATTCGGAGTTCTTTGGCATAGCTACAGCAAGGTCTATGAGGTTGATGTTTTGACTGTTGCGGAGTTGCATAAGTACATCGTTATATCTGTCAAGTATCATGCCTTGCAACTGGGCATTTCTACCATTAGCAATTTGTATGTTGGTAAAATCCAAACCTGTAGCCGGGTCGTTAAAAGATGCATAAAGTGATGGCTGTGTAAGGAATATGGGTGTTATATTGTTGGCTTTGCAAATGCTGTCTAACTGCAATATGCGTTTGCGATATGCACCTGTATAACGGCTTTGTTCATTTGCTTGTAGCCGCATATCTGCATCGTTTATTATCAGTTTTGGTTGCTTTGCATAATCCACCACCCGGTGTGTCATGCCTTGCTTGCGCGCTATGCGGTAGCGGTAGATGTTTTCTGCCAAAGCACCTATCTCCGTTTTCTTCATCAGCGAACGTAAAAAACTTTTCAGGCTGTGTGTATCCCATTCATTACTATGGTAGGTATCAAAGCCACCCATCGCGCTTTCTTCCATATCGTTCACCCCAGTCAGGAATATGATATAGTTGGGTTTGAGAGAGAGTATGTGTTCTTGCAATAGCAGTAAATGCCCGAAGGTAGATGTGCCATCTAGGCCAGCATTGTTGAGCCACAGATTGGGTATGTGTTGTTGCAACTTGTTTTTGAGTAATTCAGGCCATGTAAGGCTATCGCTATTATAAGAGCATTCTGTAGTGCTGCCTCCTATAGTGATAATTTTTACATACCGTTCAGGTTGTTTAGGAAGCTCCCCACCACGCAAGCCAAGCGAGTTGCGGGTATAATGTATTACATGTTCCAGCTTAGGGCTTCCCGGGTTTTGATGTGATATCTGTTGGTTGGCAGGCAATACTATCTTACCATGTTTTACACGGAAAGGGAATGGCTGAAATATGCGCAGCAATACCTCTACCAACAAAAAAGCAACCAACACTCCGAAAAACAATGCTTTTACATTGCCCCAAAGTGTTGGTTGCTTCTTTACTTTTTCCATTACAGGAAGGTACTGTAGAAATACGGTGTCTTGGCTTCAAACTCGGCACTGCAGGTATCTACCATTTTATATACCCGGGTTATGCCCAGTTTCTTGCGGTATTCGTACACTTCTTCTGCGGTACAGTCTTTTACAAACTCTGCTATCTGCTCATCACTAAAGCCCATTTGCTTGGCGTCGCGGAGCAGGTCGGCAGGCATATTGCCAAGGTGTTTTATTTCTTTTAGTTTGTTCTCCAGCGTTACAATGTCTTGTATCTGGTAAAGAAACCAACGGTCTATATGCGTTATCTCACGAAGTGTTTTAATAGATATACCTGCTGCTATGGCCTCTTTTATTTTAAATATCCTGTCCCATGTTGGGCGTTTGATAGATTCCAGCAATTCTTCAGGCTTCATACGTTGTGCGCTGATGAATGATAAGCCCGTTGCGTTGTTCTCCAAACTCTGGCAGGCTTTCTGCAAAGCCTCGGGGAATGTACGCCCTATTGCCATTACCTCACCTACCGATTTCATCTGGAAGCCCAGTGTATCGTCTGCCCCTTTAAACTTATCAAAGTTCCAGCGTGGCATTTTTACAATCACATAGTCAAGCGCAGGCTCAAAGTATGCAGATGTGGTTTGTGTAATCTGGTTTTTCAACTCGTCGAGGTTGTAGCCTACCGCCAGCTTAGCAGCTATTTTGGCTATGGGATAGCCAGTAGCTTTTGAAGCCAACGCAGATGAACGGCTCACACGTGGGTTGATTTCTACTACGATGATTTCTTCCGTTTCAGGATTGAGGGCAAACTGTACGTTACAACCACCTGCGAAGTTGCCCAACGCACGCATCATACGAATAGCTGTGTTGCGCATCAGTTGGAAGGCAGTATCGCTCAGCGTCATAGCGGGAGCAACCGTAATACTATCGCCCGTATGAATGCCCATTGGGTCGAAGTTTTCGACCGTACATATGATGGCTACATTATCGGCAGAGTCGCGGAGCAGTTCCAGCTCAAATTCTTTCCAGCCCATAACGGCTTTTTCTACAAGCACCTCATGTATAGGAGATGCCGTAAGGCCTTTTTCCAAAGCGGCGTCTAAATCTTCTTTATGAAACACAAGGCCGCCACCTGTACCCCCCAGTGTAAAAGACGGGCGTATAACCAATGGTATGCCTATCTCTTGTGCAAACTCTTTACCTTCCAGCAGCGAGTTGGCTATTTTGGCCGGCGCAACGGGTATCCCCATTTCTATCATCCAGAGGCGGAATTTTTCACGGTCTTCCGCTTTGTCTATCGCTTTAGTATCAACACCTATCAGGCGCACGTTATACTCATTCCACAGCCCTATCTCTTCGGCTTCCATAGCCAGGTTCAGGGCTGTCTGCCCACCCATAGTAGGTAGTACAGCATCTATTTCATTTTCCTTCAGTATTTTCTCTATGCTTTCTACATTCAGCGGCAGCAGGTATACTTTGTCGGCAACAATGCTATCAGTCATTACCGTAGCGGGGTTGCTGTTGATGAGTACTACCTTAATACCTTCTTCGCGAAGGCTGCGTGCTGCTTGTGAACCGGAATAGTCGAATTCGCAGGCCTGACCTATTATAATAGGTCCTGAACCGATGATGAGAACCGTCTTTATGGAAGTATCTAATGGCATCTTTTTAGTACTAAGTAGAAAGTATTACGTAATAAGTTGATGTACGATGAGCCGATACAAAAATCGGGCTCAACGCCCGAAGCGCAAAATTAATAAAAACCCGCCTAACATCCCCATGAGATGAATAAATTTATTATTCGAGTTGTGAAATAGTTGTTTGGGCTTACAGGGATACTTCAAAAAAGAGATTTACATAAGCAATGTTATTGCTTTGAATTATCCTTATTGTAAATGAATTTGAGAAAGCGATTTAGTGTATTTCATGGTTTTATTGGCACGAAAAATGCTTATTATATCTAAACTTATAATCTATGAAAAACTTATTAGCCATTATTTTGATTGTAATTATGGGCGCTTCTTGTCGCTATACTACATGCGAAGAATCTCGTATATATATAGAGTATCAAGGAAAAGAGATTGATAAGATGATTTTTAACTTTAAGAAGTATGAAAAAGGTAGTGGGTTTGAAAAGTTGTTAAGTACAGTTACTGATAGTGCAGAATATAAATACAGCCCCTATGCAGGGCAATACATTATCTGGGCAGAGCCGAGGTTCTTGGACGGGAACAATGATTACATCATAGAAATACCTGAAACAGGAAAAGTCTACAAAATATATGATATAACATATAGTGGCAAAAAGAAAGCATTTGCTGGTGGAACGACAAGTGAAATCGACACCAAATGCACTCGAGATATAAGCTATAAAGTAAATGGAACTGAATATACTGTTAATGGCACAGTATATAGTTATGGAGGCTATGCAGAGAGACCTAAAATTATAATTACTAAATAAAACAAAAACTATTATAATGTAATTATATACATACAGAAGAATTGATAACTCATGGATGCTTGTAATACTGTGTTTATGCTATCGCATTGACCAACAATACATGCTCGAGTAGAATAATACCCGAAATAAAGCTTAACTTTTTTATTGGTTGTTAGTGATGGACACTAACAACGGTATTGTAAAAAGAGCTATTTTCATAGCTCTTTTTATTTCGTCATTTTAGGATAGCCTAATGCTGAACTATCAATTTGTGTACCTGGGTAGCATCGCCCAACCGTAGCTGTACATAATATACACCTGTAGGTACATGTTGCAGGTCTACCTGTTTAAGCACCGAGTTATTGGTAGGAGTTGCAGCATCTTCAAGCATTACTTGCCCGATGCTGTTGTGTACACAAATTTTTATAGGGTTGTTTGTGCTAACCAAACCACTAATAGTGAACGAACCACTAGTAGGATTAGGGAAGATATTGAGTGATTGCTGGTTTTCGGGAGATACAGCGACATTAGTTTCGCCATTCAGGTTGTTATAGTGATTGCAGTAACTGTCTATCTCGGTAGTAGAAAGTGTTCTACCATACAGGCGCATATCATCTATAGCACCATTAACCCAATATGGGTAGCCTGTTCCTGAACCTGCACCGTATGCGCCTATGGTAATCCCTGATGTAGATGTTCCCATAGTTGTTGGAGAGCTCAAAACGTCTGTACTTTTCAGAATACCGTTAATGTACATTTTCGATGTAGTACCATCGAAAGTACCGATTACACAATACCAGTTTTTCGAAATAATATTCGGACTATACTGTTGAGCGGTAGCGTTTGTTAATGATCTTGCCATCAAGCCGAATACTTCTTTACTAGTGTCTAACACCCCGCAACTGTTGTACGGATTATCGTATGCCTGTAAGCCATATCCACCGGCGGTGCTTACATCACCCCTTGCTATGACATAGTTACCCTCACAAGTACCTGTATAATAATCATTCAGCTTTATGATAGTGCATATAGTTATGGTATCTGTATTCATAGCAGCCTTGTATGGAACATTAATAAAACTGCTTGTACCATTCAAAACCACGGCACTGTTTGCAGTGCTGCTTTTGCCTAACCCATAAGAAATAGCTGTACCGGTACCATGCAGTGCATTACCAGATGCATCCATAGTGTTGCCATTGAAAGACCAATGCGCAATAAGTTTTTTGGTAAATTGTCCGTTTGAAATCAGTGGGAACAGAACCACTACAAAAAGGATTGAGATTTTCTTCATAAGTAGGTTGAAATATTTGTATAAATATAGGCAATAATAATAGGGATTTGTGCAGGATTGTTATCATGTGCTCTTGTATAGTTGCTGTTTCTCACCAACAATACATGTTCGCGTAGAACCCGAAATAAGGCTTAACTTTTTATTGGTTGATGGTTAGGAACACTAACAACTGCATGGAATGAAAAAATGAACAAAAGTTGATGATATATAAAGATTGAAGCTACTGAAAGCTGTAATTACCTCTTTTGAATTTTCATTGAGTGAATTATGTTTATCAAAATGTAGTGATAACCATTCGGGATAGAATCTTGCGCAAGATTAAGCAAATGATTAGCGAGAGATATTAACCCTTCTTTGTTAGCAGTTATATTTATTACACCATTATCATAAGAGGACTCAATTGCAAAGCCATCAACCCATTTGAATTGGAACCCCCTGTTTTATCATATTCAGGGATATCAATTTTCAACTCCATGATATTTGAAAGTTCGTTAAGGATTAAAACATTTCCCTACCCTTCATCCTCAATAGCTATCTCTTTGCCATCGTAGGTGCGGTTTTGCAGATTATATACATCGCCGCTACTCATTATATGGACAATGATATTTTCAACGCTTATAGGCTGGCCTATGCGTATGTCTGCTATATTATTATAGTCTATGTTTCTGCCGTCAATGATTACCACACTGCCGCTACCGATGGTTTTCAGATGGTGCCCGTCTGTTACTACCACGCCTGTATCTTCGCCTATGCCCACACCTATAGCACCCGGATTGGCAGCCACAGCCTGTGCCAACCTGTTGAACCTTCCACGCTTATCGAAGTGAGAATCTATAATCACATTCTGTACAAAGCCCAATCCGGTGGTTATTTTCACCTCGCCTTTCAGGTGTGCTTTGTCGGCACTGCCCTCATATATCATGGTATTGCTCATAGCCATAGCACCGGCACTGGTGCCACCTATCACAAAATGCTCCTCGTGGTAGCGTTCTTTCAGTATATCCAGAAACTGTGTACCGCCGAAGATAGATGAAAGACGCAGTTGGTTGCCACCTGAAATCATAATGCAGTGGCAAGCTTTAAGGCGTGCTAAAAATTCCGGGTTAGAAGCATCTTCCCTGTCGCGGATGCGCAGGTGGCCAATGTTTTTACATCCCAGTTTGCTGAAAGCATCTTTATAGTTGTCTGCCACCTCGTCGGGTATAGACGATGCGGTGGTGATAACCTCTACGTGCGGGTCTTCCACACCAGTGAGGCTGACGATGTTTTTCAGGATGCCGAGTTCAAAAAAATTGAGCCTGTTCCTTTCTACGATACCTTTCTCCAGGTCTGTTCCTTTATCTTCTGCACCACCTACCGATACAAGGAAGCCTTTGGGATATGATTGAGCCACTATGATAACATAAAATTAATCCAGCAAATTTATACGTTTTCAGGTATTTGACTTACGGATTATTATTTATTAACTTGTTAAGCTCAACAGTAAAGTGTATGAAGATATTAGACATAAAAGTGATGAACGGCCCCAACTACTGGTCGGTAAAGCGCCACAAGCTTATTGTGATGCTGCTGGATCTGGAAGACCTGGAAGAACGCCCTACCAACCTGATAGATGGTTTTCTGGAAAGATTGCAGGCATTGATGCCCAGCATGTACGAGCACAGATGTAGCGAGGGAGTAGCGGGCGGTTTTTTCAGCCGTGTGAAGGAAGGCACATGGATGGGGCATGTGATAGAGCACATAGCACTGGAACTGCAAACGCTGGCAGGTATGGAAACAGGCTTTGGCCGTACACGCGAGAGCGATAAGCGTGGCGTGTACCATGTGGTGTTTTCTTACTACGAGGCGAAAGCAGGTGTGTATACCGCCAAAGCCGCTGTGCGCATAGCTGAAGCATTGATAGCGGGCGAACCTTATGACCTTGAAAAAGATATACAGGACTTACGAGAAATACGCGAGGATGAACGCCTTGGCCCCAGTACAGGCTCAATTGTTGATGAAGCCATCAAGCGGAAGATACCATATATACGCCTTAACAACCGCTCGTTGGTGCAACTTGGCTATGGTAAAAACCAAAAGCGTGTACAGGCCACTGTTGCCAGCACTACCAGCAGTATAGCCGTTGAGATAGCTTGTGATAAGGAAGAAACTAAAAATCTGCTGGAAGCAGCCGAGATACCTGTGCCACGCGGGCGCATTATATATGACGAAGAAGACCTGAAAGCGGCTATAGATAAAATAAGCTACCCTATCGTTCTGAAGCCTGTAAATGGTAATCATGGCAAGGGTGCTACTACTAACATCCGCACTTGGGACGATGCTTTGGTGGCATTGGCGGCCGCAAAAAAATACGGGCGTGCAGTGATATGTGAAAAGTTCATTGTAGGGCGTGACTACAGGTTGCTGGTAATCAACTATAAATTTGTAGCAGCAGCACTACGCACACCTGCCGCCGTAATAGGCGATGGCAAACATACTATACAGCAACTCATAGATATTGTAAACCAAGACCCGCGCCGTGGTTACGGGCACGAAAAAGTATTGACATCTATTAAGGTAGATGACTTTACAATGGATATACTGAACAAGAAAGCATACACGCTGGATACTGTGCTGGCAGATAAAGAAGAGCTGTGGCTGAAGCCAACTGCTAACCTTAGTACAGGTGGCACGGCTACCGATGTTACAGACTTCGTGCATCCTACCAACATATTTATGGCAGAGCGCATAGCACGCATCATTGGGTTGGATATTTGCGGTATAGACATCATGGCACCCGACCTGAGTGTACCAATAACAGAAAATGACGGCGCAATACTGGAAGTAAATGCCGCTCCCGGTTTCCGTATGCACTTAGACCCTACAGAGGGTCTGCCACGCAACGTAGCTGAGCCGGTGATAGATATGCTCTATCCGCCAGGCACAAGTGCTAGGATTCCTATCATTGCCATATCGGGAACTAATGGTAAAACAACTACCACCCGTCTGATAGCGCATATTGTAAAACAGATGGGGCATAAAGTGGGCTACACTACTACCGATGGTGTATATATACAAAACCAACTGATGGTAAAGGGCGACTGCACAGGGCCTGTATCTGCAGAGTTTGTATTGAAAGACCCGACTGTTGATTTTGCCGTGCTGGAATGTGCACGTGGCGGTTTGTTGCGTGCAGGTTTAGGTTTTCATAACTGCGATGTAGCAGTGGTAACCAACGTAGCGGCAGACCATCTGGGCTTGCAAGGTATAGACACGATAGAAAAGCTGGCAAGGGTAAAAGCAGTAGTGCCCAACACAGTCTTCCCAGAAGGATATGCTATACTGAATGCCGATGATGATTTGGTATATGCCATGCGCGAAGGGTTGAATTGTAAAGTCGCATTATTCTCATTGTATGAAAACAGCCCGCGCATCAAAGAGCATTGTTCTAAAGGCGGACTGGCGGCAGTGTACGAGCATGGTTATGTTACCATACTGAAAGGTGGCTGGAAAATACGAGTAGAGAAAGTAACCAATATACCCATCACATTCTCTGGCAAAGCAGAGTTCAATATATCCAACGTATTGGGTGCTACACTGGCTGCTTATGTACGCGATTTCAAAACGGAAGACATACGCCTTGCATTGCAAACATTCGTACCATCACCAGCTATGACACCGGGACGTATGAATATGTTCCAGTTCAAAAACTTTACAGTGATGCTGGACTATGCACATAACACGCATGGTATACAGGCCATTGGTAAATATGTACAGTCTGTAGACGCGCCATTGAAAGTAGGTATAGTAGCGGGTGTGGGCGACAGGAGAGATGAAGACATCATATCATTGGGAGAGGAGTCTGCCAAGATATTTGACGAAATCATCATCAGGCAGGATAAAAACCTGCGCGGGCGTACGGAAGAAGAAATGATAGAACTGATGACACGCGGCATACGCAATGTTGATCCGCTGAAGAAGATAACCCTCTTCCGCAAAGAAAGCGAAGCGATAGACCATGCCATAGCCACAGCGCAAAAAGGTTCGTTCATTGTTGTTATCAGCGATGTGGTGCCTGATGCACTAGACCAAGTGAAACGCTACAAAGACATAGAAGATGGTGTGGAAGTAACAGTGTAGTATTATAAGATTGAGATATTGTAAAGCGGCACTTGTTGCCGCTTTTTTTACAAATGCAAATGCTCCGCACTAACTGCCCTACCAAAGAAAACAGATGCGTGTGCATCAAAATCCTTTACATCGTCTGTTGTGTAAAATTTCATTTGGGCGTTTTTGCTTAGTCGGTTATCCATATCTGTGTGGCGATGCAGGTAGTCGGCAAGGCTGTTGGCAACAATATCGCCCTGCGCTATTACATTAATGCCGGCAGGTAGGTGCTTTTTTATCTTATCCGTCAGCAACGGGTAGTGAGTGCACGCCAGCAGTATGGTATCTGTTTGCGGTGCATCCTGCATCAATTGATCGAGGTATTTTTTTACAAAGAAATCAGCCCCATCACTATTATACTCGCCATACTCAACTATTGGCACCCACATGGGGCAAGCCATTTGGTGCACCCGCACATCCGGGAAGAATTTACCGATTTCTATTTCATAAGAACCTGAGTTGATCGTACCGCGCGTACCTAATACAGCTATATGTTTTGTTTTGGTATAGTTGCCTATTACCTCTGCAGTTGGGCGTATCACACCCAGCACACGTTTGTGGTCGTCTATCTTCGGCAGGTCTTCTTGTTGTATGGTGCGGAGTGCTTTGGCACTGGCAGTATTGCAGGCAAGTATCACCAGTTCGCATCCCTGCGCAAAAAACCACTGCACACATTGCAGCGTGTATTCGTGTACCGTTTCGTAGCTACGGTTGCCATAGGGAGCGCGCCCGTTATCGCCCAGATATATATAGTCGTACTGTGGCAGGCGCGCAGCTATAGACTTAAACACCGTCAGCCCGCCATAACCACTATCGAATATACCAATGGGAGATTGCATGGGGTAAAGATAATGTATGCTCATATCTGTCAATACAAAATTTGCACCATTTATTTCCAGCTACGCCTATTCCTACTCAAGCAAATCCTTACATCCAATGATGTTGCAAAACCACTAAACATGATAGAATAATAACGATCCCTTACTCTGCGCGACGCACTGATAAAACCTATATAGGTAGTGATGAAACCTACACCAATTGTGTTTGTAAAATATTTTACTGCATTGCCCTCAATGTGATAATATGGCAAAATACCGAAGTCGCTACTGCCATCTGCCCGCAAACCGCCGCCTGCATACAACGCTACTCTGAATTTTTGCGGAGATGCAGGATTTTTCATGTAATGCAGGCCTGTAACAAAAGTACCGTGTTGCCCTCTGCCATCATAGGTATGTGAACTGTCTTTGGCGCTAAAAACTGTACCACCAAACCTTGCGCCAACAGATAATTTAATATTATGTGCAGTTTTACGGTTTAATATATCAAATCCGCCTTGTATGATATAGCCCGTATTGATTGCTGTAAGATTTTTTCCGTAACGCTGCTCTTCTGCAGAAACAAAAGGGAATAGAACTCCCCCTGATAATGATGCTTCAAGGTATGTAACACGTTTACGCTCTTTGCTTTTTGCTTGTTTGTATGGGCGCATTTTTTCATTATTTTCTATGATATTATTAATACGATTTCTTGTATTGGATGAAACATCTTTTACAGAAGGGAGTAAGACACGGGCATCTGCCTGTACGGCATATACACCGTTAACTGCACCAAGACCACCAAATATTTTTGAGGCAGAGGCGCCAATAGAATATCGTTTATTAAAAGCTAATCCTACATAGGCAGATGTATATATGTGTATTAGTTCGTCATACTCATTATAAAAATTAGTACCCCAAAAAGGTCCCGCGTACATCGCTAAACGTAACGTAGTACTGCTGCTAGTGGGGATTTTGTAATGTACACCTATTGGTGCTGCAGCCATTAACCATAGATTGTTGGAAATATTACGTGAAGTATCAATTTTACCATATTGTTTTACATCGTATCTTTCTTCATTTACATGAATACTATAACCCATAAGATGTATACCATACGATAGAGAAAACTGCTTGGAGACATTTCCTAATAAATCGGCTGAAAGGCTGTATGCTTGCCGGTCTTTCGTTTTGTAATTTATACTTTGTGATTTTTTGATAGTAGTAAATAATGGTCCTCCGCTAATGCCTAACTCTACGCCAGGTTGGCCATTTGTATATAATGATATTGATAGCAGCATAAGGGTTAACAAGCGCATTAAATTAAGTTTTAGGTATAGAACAATAATTGACAAAGCAAGCATCATGCCAAATGTTTGAAACGAAAAATCTGCAATAACTAAAAAGAGCCCGTAAATACAGGCTCAGCAGTTTTATCTTTATCGTAATATCAGCATAAACCTATTAAGGTTTTCATAAATACTTGTCATGGCATGGTAGAAACGTAGCGTAAGTGTTATTTATACAGTAAATTTGCATCATACTTTACTTATGAGTGACGTTGCTACAACACCCGTGCTGACAGCTAAAGACTTTGCTACCGACCAGGAAGTGCGTTGGTGCCCCGGTTGCGGAGATTATTCTATACTGAAACAGGTACAAACCATCCTGCCGCAAACTGGCATACCACGCGAAAATATCGTTATCATATCGGGCATCGGTTGCAGCAGCCGTTTTCCGTATTACATGAACACGTTTGGCATGCACAGCATACACGGGCGTGCTACTGCAATAGCCAGCGGGTTGAAAGCTACCCGCCCCGAACTGAGCGTGTGGATTGTAACGGGCGATGGCGACGGACTGAGCATAGGCGGCAACCATACCATCCACCTGCTACGCAGGAATTTTGATGTCAACATCCTACTGTTCAACAACCAGATATACGGACTGACGAAAGGACAATATTCACCTACATCCGAAGAAAATAAAGTAACCAAATCTACCCCGTTTGGTAGTATAGACCATCCATTCAATCCGCTTGCGTTGGCAATGGGTGCAGATGCCAGTTTTATAGCGCGTACTATGGACCGCGACCCCAAGCACCTGCAACAGATGTTACTCCGTAGCAATGCGCATCACGGCGCATCGTTTCTGGAGATATACCAAAACTGCAACATCTTCAACGATGGCGCATTCGAGATATTTACAGAAAAAGGCAGCAAGATGGAAGAGTGCCTCTTCCTTGAACAAGGACAACCATTGCTGTATGGTGCCAATAAAGACAAGGGCATCAAGCTGGATGGCTACAAACCACAATTGGTAAACATGGCAGACGGACACAGTGCCACCGACTTGTGGATACACGACGAAAAAGATTTCTTCAAAGCACAAATACTCACCCGTTTCTTTGACAATCCTGCAACGGCAGGTCATTATCCACGTCCGTTTGGTGTGTTCTACGAAAACGACCGCCCAACGTATGAGGATGCCATGAAACTGCAATTGGAAGATGCTATAGCCACAAAAGGTAAAGGCAATCTTGATAAATTGCTGGAAGGCAGAGAAACGTGGGTGATTGAGTAGTTTATATGTTGAATGATTGATTAGTTGACAGGTTCGCGTCTATTTGATACTTTCACTAATTAACAAGTCAACCAATCAACTGAACATTGGCTTCTTTAAAAAAACTAGCTGGGCAAACAATGTGGTATGGTGTCAGCACCATAGCAGCACGTATGCTTACTTTTTTGCTTACACCTTATCTGGCATACACCCTTACGGGTGAGGACGGCAGGTTTGTAATAGGTCAGTACGGGTATCTCTATTCACTATTCCCCATTATGAACGTGCTCTATACTTACGGTATGGAAACGTCCTTTTTCCGTTTCAGTAAAACGGAAGATAGCAAGCAGTTGTACAATACGCAGACAAGTGCTATGTTGTTTACAACATTGTTATTCTCATTTTGCCTGTTTCTTTTCAAAGAGCAGGTGGCAGACATAGCACAGTTAGGCATACATACCGAATATGTTGGCTGGTGCGCAGCTATCATTGGTTTGGATGCATTGTCTGCATTGCCTTTTGCAAAACTCCGTAACGAAAACCGTCCGCGGGTATATGCATTTACTAAAGTAGCGGGTATAGTTATTTTCGTTGTAACGATTGTATTCCTGTTCAGTTTTGGTGAGGGTTTGGCAAATACCAATCCGCAAGGATGGTTTGCACAATGGTATGACAGGCATTACGGTATTGGCTTCATACTCTACGCCAATTTGTTGCAGGCAGCTATTACATTGTTATTGCTTTATAAAGGTTGGAAGCATTATCAACCACGTATAGACAAAGCAATATTGCAAAAGGTTTTAGTCTATGGATTCCCGATATTGATAACCGGTTTCGCAGGTGTAATAAACGACAGCATCAACAGGTATATGTTTATACAGCTGAATCCGGCAAACGATATAGAAAATGTAAAAGCTATCGGCTCTTTTACCATGGCCGTACGCCTTGCCACGCTCATCAACCTGACGATACAGGCATTTAAAATGGCGGCAGAGCCATTTTTCTTTTCTATATCGGGCGATAAAGATGCGCGCCCAACTTATGCACGGGTGATGAAGTGGTTTGTGATACTAATGGCATTGATGTTCCTGAATGTGATGCTATACCTTGATGTGTGGAAGCTGTTTATAGGTGAGCATATTCAGGCTGTACACCTTGTACCTGTAATGCTGATGTACTACATATTCCTCGGTATTTATTACAACCTAACGGTATGGTACAAGCTGACAGATAAAACATACTTCGGTACCTATATTATGGTGATAGGCTCTGCTGTTACTATTATTTTCAACTGGTTGCTTATACCTGTATGGGGCTATAATGCCTGTGCTTGGGGTACGCTTGTTTGCTATGGCGTGATGATGTTTTTGTGTTTTACATGGGGGCAGAAGTATTACCCTATACCGTATGATGTAAGGGGTATGGTAAAACACCTTTTTGTAATGCTGCTGGTATATGCTGTACAAGCTATACTGAGCAAATACATAGATAGTGTTGCTGTACGTATACTAACAGGTACGGTACTCTTTGCAACATACTTGTTCTACATCTTCAAGCAAGAGAAAACGGAACTGAAATCTTTTCCTGTAATTGGTAAATACATTCGTTAGGCCAGCAACTCACAAGGCTTCATGCCTGTAGCTTTTTTGAAAGCAGTGCTGAAGTGAGATATGCTGCTGAAGCCGAGTGTATTGGCAACGTCTGAAACAGATAGCCCTTGTTGTTGCAACATTTCTTTCGCTTTGCTGATGCGTAAGTCTTGTGTGTATTCGTGGATGGTTTTACCAGTCAGTGCTTTAAAGCCTTTTTTCAGGTAACACTCATTCATAGCCACTTTACGAGAAAGCTCCTTAATCGTCAACGGATTATCGAAGTGCAGCTCTACTACTTGGCGCGCCATCATTATCTTTTCACGCTCGCTATCATATGCCAGAAAACGACAAGCGGGTACAGGGCAAACTGTAAATGGTAATGTAATACACTCCAGCGCGCGGCGTAGCAACGCTGTTATCACTTCTTTTTGTTGCAGTGTTTGTGTAAATGCAGTAGGGGCTTTGGGTTCTTTTATCTGATGCAGCAGAGCGGTAGATTGTGAGCAAAGTGCAAACTGCTGTTCTGTAACCTGGTCGAAGCGGAAAGGCTGTTCTGTTTCCAGCAGCGACAAGGGATATTGTTCAAAATATGTGGGCTTAAATTCTATCCAAACGACTTCTGCTTCGGCAGGGTTGGTTTGGTATTGCAGGTATAGCAGTTGCAGGCAATACTGTCCGTCAGAAATCGGGAAGAGGTTGAGCCTTGCATGTTCATCAGGCCAGTTGCCTTCTTCAAAGTTCACTACTATTTGTTCGGCATGTATATCCCTGTGTTCCAGCAACTTATCGCGGCTTACAACACGTGCTTGCTGCCCTAGAATACGCTCTATGGGTGCAGACGCTGTATTACTAACAGATATAGTGTTGGTTTTACTCATTGCCTCAGAGATTGCAAAGATAGGGGTTATGAAAATAACACTCGCTGCTATACAAAGAGTATGCTAAAACCAAAACATGTTATGCTTCGTATCTGCCTTAAACAGAATATTATGAAGAAGTTATTACTATGTGCAACATTGGCTCTTATGGCCTTAAATAATGCCTTTGCACAGAAATTGGTGGGCATTACACAAGACAATAAAGTATTTACGATGGCCAGCTCAAGTGCGCCAAGTACCACTACTACACCCATTGCTATAACGGGCATGACGGCAGGACAAACTGTGGCAGGTATTGATTACAGGCCTGCAACAGGCGAACTGTATATGCTGGGCTACAACAACACAACAATGGAGGCTCAGTTATATACCCTGAATGCTACTACGGGCGCGGCTACTGTCATCAACAGCACACCTGTTATGCTGAATCTGGGTAATAACATGGCTATCAGCTTCGATTTCAACCCTACAGTAGACAGGATACGTGTTGTTGGTGCTAACAAAAAGAACTATCGCCTGCACCCTGTAACAGGTGCTATTGCTGCTACGGATGCCGACCTTGCTTATGCAGTGGGCGATATAAATGCGGCAGCAAGTGCAGCCATCGGTGCATGCGCATATACTAATAGCTACATCGGCTCTACCGTAACTACTTTGTACAACTACGATATGAGCCTGAATGTGCTTACAACACAAATACCTCCTAATAACGGCACACTGAACACTATTGGGGCAAGTGGTATAATTGTAAATAATGTTACCAAGTCTATAGACATGGATATCTACATGGACCCTGTAAGCGTTAGCAACATGGCATACCTTGCTGCCAATACAGGTGCAAATGTTAATGATAATCTCTACACCATCAACCTGACAACAGGTATGGTGACGAGCGTTGGCATGATAGGCGGCGGGCTGGATGTAAAAAACATAGCTGTAGAAATAGACAGGACATTGCCTGCTATTACCGGTAAAATGGTATATGCATTACAGGGTAGTGCGCTTATCTCCTTTGATAGTGATAACCCGAAATTCATCCGTAGTATGTTGGCTATTACCGGTATAACAGCAGGACAGTCAATTGTTGGTATAGACTTCCGCCCAAAAAACGGTGTACTATATTTACTAGCCTACAATCAAAGTGTTATGGAATATCAGTTATATACACTAAGTACCAATACAGGTGCAGCAACTGCGGTAAACACTTCACCAATAGCTATCAACCTCGGTGCATCCAATCAGGTCGCGTTCGACTTCAACCCAGTAGCTGACCGCATACGTGTAATAGCACGAGCTAATGGTATGAACTACAGGCTGAATCCGGACAACGGAACAATAGCTGCTACTGATACCACTGTAGCCTATATTTCCGGAGATGTCAACGCAGGTAAAATGCCTAAAATCGGTGCTTGTGGTTATACAAACAGTTATATGAATGCTACAACTACTGAGTTATTTGCGCTGGACGATTCATTGGGAGCCTTTATAAAAGTAAACTCCCCCAACGGCGGCACACTAAGTACCATCATGGGTAGCTTACACACTGTAAACATGGCAGATATGACGAGCGATATAGATTTCTTCTACGACTCTGTAAGTATGAGCAATAAAGGATATGTTGCTGTAAACATTGCAGGTGCGTTAAATGATAAACTGTACAGCATCACTACATCAGGCAGCATGACGTTAATTGCAGATATAGGACTTGGATTACCTATTTCGGATATAGCAGTAGAACCACAATACAAAAACAGCGGCACAGGCATAGCCAACATTACATCGTTGCCGGTGTTTGAGATGTACCCCAACCCGGCTAAAGATGAACTGTATATAAATGTAACGGGCAACAACAAAACAGTACAGGTATATGATGTAACAGGTAAGGAACTGAAACGTGCAAAGCTGACAGGAAACAGGCTATACACAGGCGATTTGCAAACAGGTGTTTACTTCATTCGCCTGACGGCAGATGGACAGGCATACGCCACACAACGTTTGGTAAAAGAATAAAGAGCGGCATAGGTGGTTTTTTGGAGAAGGGCTTGCTGTTATGGCAAGCCCTTTCTGTTATAAACGCTACAGTAGCCTATACCCTTGGTAGCAAGATGAATCTCAGATAAGGGTATTTAAAGGCGTGGAAGAAGAGTTTAAAAAACAAGGGCTAATGCCTGAGAACCTGCTGGTACACAACATCACCCTGGTCACATCAGTAAAGAACACTATTAAAACAAAATATAGCTTAATAATCTATTCCCATCGACCATAATGATTTTAGATAGAGTAACTTCTCTAAACCTATAATTAGTACACAGGTTGATGCCGATAACAATAGAAATTTACCGAATGTTGTTAGCCATCTTTGCTTGTAAAAGTTCTTCATAGCTATCAGCAGATAGGTCGCATAGCCTGCGATTACTGCGCCTATTACAAAAGGAATAAATCTATCATTTATAGAATAGTATTTATTGCTGACCACTATAAATAGTAGCAAAAGAATAAAGGCAACTGTATAGCAATGCAATGAAAAAATAGCATGAGATACATAGTAGTAAGTTTTTCTCTTACGGAAATAAAGCAAGTACAAGAAGAACGAAAATATAGGAAGTGATATGAAGAATATTTTTGAGATAGAATGCTTGAAGCTATCTTCCACACTACCATAAAAGTTATACGGATCGAGACTATAGGCTGCTCCGATAGCTATTTCTCTTTTTCGTAAAAAGCGTTCCCAAAAATTGTGTTTGAGGCTGTCAGGCAAACTGTTTTGTACAGAATCATAATATTTTTGACCTAAAAGAGATACGGAGTCCGTGTACATGTAAGGTATCTTTTCCCCTTCTACCTGTACTTCACCAACTAAATTAAGTTCAAGGCCAGTAGCCCTGCTAAATTCATCAATAGTACGTGTCGTAGAATCAATAACGTGTGTGATTTTAGGGTGTGTTTGTTTCAGATATTTGGG